>JALOOO010000351.1 GCA_025454375.1 Leptolyngbya sp. Prado105
CGTTGGTAGAGAAAGCCAATTGGCCGCTCCGTTCCACTTCGCGACCTCGCTATCCATCCCCACCTTAAGAAGGATGGGGAATTCCGCGATTTCGTTAAAGCAATCAGTACCCAAGGCTAACCCAGATGCTCAACATCCGAGAGGAAGTTATAGCATTTCTAGAGGAACAGGTTTCTGCGGTGCTGGAAATGCGGTATCTAGGCGTTCCAGTTCCTCAGAATTCAACTCCAGATCCAGCGCTGCCCGATTCTGATCCACATGCTCAATGCGGCTGGACTTGGGAATGACCAGGACATCCTCCTGGTGGAGCAACCAAGCGATCGCCACCTGTGCCGCCGTAACACCACGTTCTTTGGCGATCGCCCCCAAAGTCTCATTCTGCAACAACCGTCCTTGTTCAATCGGCGAATAGGCCATAATCGGCATACGGTGCTGCCGACACCAGGGCAGCAAATCCAACTCAATGCCACGACGCATCAAGTTGTATAGCACCTGATTCGTCACAATCTCACTGCCCCCCGGCAAGCGACTCGCTTCCGCCATATCTTCAGCGTCAAAGTTGCTGACTCCATAGCTGCGAATTTTCCCCGATTGTTTTAGCGTTTGAAACGCTTCCAGGGTTTCTGCCAAAGGCACAGAGCCTTGCCAATGCAGCAGATAGAGATCGAGATAGTCGGTTTTTAGACGTTTAAGACTGCGTTCACAGGCGGCGATCGCCCCTCGTTTAGACGCATTGTGGGGATACACCTTGCTGACTAGGAACACCTGCTGACGTTGACCGGCGATCGCTTCTGCAATCACCTCTTCGGCTCCTCCTTCAGCATACATTTCTGCAGTATCAATCAACGACAGTCCCAGATCTAATCCGTGACGCAACGCAGCCACCTCACTGGCACGATTCTTGGGATGTTCTCCCATGCGCCAAGTGCCCAAGCCGAGAACGGGAACGATTCCTCCTGAAGGTACAACGAGAGATGACGGCAAGAGATGACAGTGAGAGATTGCAGTTACAGGGTGAGGTCAACTCGCACCTCTTAGCCGATCGCATCTGCAACCCTTTGACGCAAAATCACCTTTCGATTATTGACTATACCTTGACGATAAAGCCTGCACTCACCCTCTACAGTAATACCTCACCCTCAATACTCCTCATCTACATCCATACAAACATTTTAACGGTAGTATCTCACCCTCTCTCAGGAATGGTCGAAGAACTCTTAGACTCAACCCCGATTGATTCCAACGACTCAACTTATCAGCGACAGACGAATTCAAATTCAGTATCAGAGGCTCTAACCGCTCGTTGATTTCGGATTGTTAGGCATTCTACGCCAGAGCGGAAAACGTTAACAGGGCATTAGTTCCCCCCCAGCAAACGCAACTGTTGATTCTTCCGATTTAATATATAGCTTGTTTTTTTCTTCTCCACGAACTTATCTTGTATAGCTTTCTTTAACCAAATCCTAACTTGCCCTACGCCAACATCTAGCAAATCAGCAACTTCTTTATCTCCTTTCGGCTCACTTAAATAGTGCAAAAGCAAAGGCAGAACAGCCTCATAGGCATTCTTGGGTAACTGTGGCACATGTTCTTCATCTTGAGGCGTAACATAATCTTGATGAGTAATCGCATCTGACTGATGATCTTGATCAGTAAGCACATCTACCTGGGTTTCTGGCTGTTCTACTTCGCTCAAATCCAATTGTTTTGAAGTGTTTTTCTTAGCTTCAATCCTATAAAACTGTTCAGCCTCTTCTAGCAAACTAAGTATGCTCCGATTCCAGGGTTCGAGCGGAAAAGGTATAGCGCCTAGCTTAACGAGTTGACGATTTCCCTCTGGTATCGATCCTTCTAATCGCACCCAAACAGGGATTTTGCTTTCGTTCTTTAATGCTTCTTTAGCTCCAGCCCAAGTTCCACCCTTTTCATATGCAGAATTTACAACCAATGCCTGATCAGCTAAAGCATAAACATGCTTATTGCGACTCATGGCATTCCCAGCATTAAATCCAGCAGAAGGATCATAGGGTGAGATTAAAGCAACCCGTCCTTGACGCAGCCCTTCACGATACTTCATTGATACCGCTGCCTTGATCAGGCTGTCCGCTAAAACTCCAACCGAATTGCCTCCAGCAGAGATAGCCGCTAGCATAGCAGTCTGGTCAACGCCGCGTGCTCCACCTGACACAATCTGGATACCTTGTTCAGCACATTTTTCGGCTATTCTTTGGGTATATCCAAGACCTTCATCATCAATGTCACGCGAACCCACTATAGCTAAACCTCCCTCTGACAATAAGTCTGGATTTCCTATGCCATATAAAACTGGAGGGGATAAGTGTTTCAGTTTCCGCTTCAATCTTTGTGGATAAGCCTCATCACTACGACTCAGTATCCAGACCCCTTTACTCGTCCAATTTTCAACAGCAACCGCCAGCATTGCCCCTCGCTCTAGGAGATGAACAATTCTTTGAGGGTCAAGACTGCCGTTGATCCCATCAAAAATCCGGGCTTTCCCATCTGGAGCGATTAAGTCAGCAGGACGTAAATGCTCTTGCTGTAACTTTTGTGCTAATATATTGTACTCACTTAGGCTTAGGGGCATTGGCTCGACTTGACGCGACTGACCGAACCCTGCACATAGAAGTAGAATAGCCTGTGTATCGGGTGGTAATATATGTGTAAGTGGTGTAAGTGGTGTAAGTGTGGCCATCTATTCTCCCTGACTAAGCGAGTTGAGAGCTAAAGCTAATGGAAATACTTTACCACTGCCTGACTGGCGTAACAACGCAGCGACGACTGTGAACGTCCAGCGAGAATCCACCATATCGTCAATTAGGAAGACCGAGCCTCCCATCCCTTCCCAACTATTAATCTGAAATACGCCATCCAAGTTCTGGACTTGTTGAGAACTATTCTGCATTTCTTTTTGTGGACGGTTTTGGCTTACTTTCGTAACGCAGGCGACAAAAGGGAGATTTAATCTACGAGCTAAACGTTCAGAAAAGTTAGGAACTAATTGGGGTCGAGTGAGAGAAGGTACACAGGTTACCCACATTGGGAATGGGGCAGGTTGCCAATGCTGGATCAATTCACATACAGCATCTAGCAGTACATCACTAAAATAATGATCTTGATATTTACCCTGCCTGACTAATCTTCCCCAACCCGCATCTCCCCAAAGTGACAGCACACGGCCAAGTTCCGCCCTCAAACCCGGATTGATTGGGGAATTACCTCTCCATCCATAAGAGGGTAAACCACCGGATGCCCATCTTTTCCTTGGCTCAATCACATGGTCGCTTCTTCGTAGGAAAGATATAGCATCTTGGGCTTTTTCCGGAGAGTAGGTTTCTGGAATAAGAGCCTGAGCTAAGCAAGCGGAACAGCGTCCACATGCTGTCGTAGTATTATCATCTAGTTCCTCTGCTAGAAACATCATCAGACAACTACTTGTATTGATGTAATCCAGCATTCGAGCTTGTTCATGTTTTCTAATTTCGGTAAGCTGAGTCGCCTTATCTCGATTGACTTCATAGTTGATGGGAGTGGAATACCAGCGACTATCGATTTTTGCCACTGGGGAAGGCACCTCAACAGATAGTAACTTCAGAACTTTGTCAATTTGTCCCCTGGAAAGATTTAATTTCTCTTCTAGCTGCAGAACTGATAGGCCATCCTCTTCTTGATCAAGAGTCGTTAGGATTCTTTGAATATGATTCTCTGGAGGAAAAGCTGATTCAATAAAGTAATTTGTTATTTCTTGATCTTCATCACCACTAAGCAATATGCCATAAGCCTGGGATACAGCTCTTCCTGCACGTCCTACCTGTTGGTAGTAATGAACGACTGAACCTGGACGCTGATAGTGAATTACAAAACCAAGATCAGGTTTATCAAAACCCATACCTAAAGCAGAGGTCGCTACTAAAACCTTAATTTCATTGTTGAGTAGCCGTTGCTCTAAAATTTCACGCTGTTCATTCGATAGTCGCCCAGAGTAGCTCTCGGCATCAATTCCTTGCATCCTGAGCCATTCTGCGACCTGTTCTGAATCTTGAATCGTCAAAGTATAGATAATTCCACTGCCTGCCAAACTTGGAAGGTGCTCAGCTAACCATGCCAACCTAGACTCTTGACTTGGCAAAGATATGTTTTGTAAGGAGAGACTTTGCCTAGTCAGTGTTCCTTTAACAATACTCAGATTTTCACCAAGTTGAGCGACAATGTCATCGATGACGCGATCATTTGCTGTTGCGGTTGTTGCGAGTACAGAAATAGTTTTAGGAAGTGCTTGCAGTATTCGCACTATTCGGCGATAGTCGGGACGGAAATCATGCCCCCAATCAGAAATACAATGCGCCTCGTCAACTACAAAAAATCCAATTCGAGCAGATAGCGGCAACAAAACTTGTTCTCTGAAATTCTCGTTTGCTAAACGCTCTGGCGAGACAAGAAGGATATCCAACTGATTAGACAGCAACTGCTCTTGAACAATCTGCCATTCTTCTTGATTGCTTGAATTAATTGTTGCGGCTCGAAGTCCAATCCGTTCAGCAGCAGCGATTTGATTTCGCATTAAGGCTAGGAGAGGAGATATTATTAGGGTTGACCCCATACCTCGATTGCGGAGAAGGCGTGTGGTTAAAAAATATACCAGGCTCTTCCCCCATCCGGTTCTTTGTACGACTAGCAGGCGTGTATCTGGATTCAATAACTGCTCGATCGCTTCCCATTGTCCATCGCGAAAGGTAGCTGTTGGGTTATTCAGTACAGTACGAAGAAACTGTAGGGCTGTAGCTTGCAAATCAGACATGATCTTTGCTGCTTTTAGATAACATTCTCTTAGAGCGCATTTCTAAAATAATAATTAAGCAGTTTCATGCTGTTCACCTAAGCGTTGCAGCATCAATCGAATCATTGCACCTTGGATCATGGCTTC
>JALOOO010000137.1 GCA_025454375.1 Leptolyngbya sp. Prado105
TTTTAGATTTGGAGAAGAATCAAATTACGGAGATCCCGTCGTCTATCACATCACTATCCAAACTAGAAGAACTTGATCTACGTGGAAATCCTCTTAGCATCCCAAAAGATGTTTTAGATTCTGACGCTTCCATACGAGAAGCAACCCAGCGTCCCGCCGCAAAACCTATTCTCGAATACTACTTCACCACCCGCGACCCAAACCAAACCACCTATCTCCTCGAAGCCAAACTCCTCATCGTCGGCGAAGGCGGAGCCGGAAAAACCAGCCTTGCTCAAAAACTCCTAAACCCCACCTACGAACTCACCCCCGAATCCGAAGATACCTCCACCCAAGGCATCGACATCCTCAAATGGCAATTCCAAGGAACCAACGGCAAAACCTACTGCATCAACCTCTGGGACTTCGGCGGACAAGAAATCTACCACCAAACCCACCAATTCTTTCTCACCGAACGCTCCCTCTACCTGCTCGTCGCCGACAGCCGCAAAGAAAACACCGATCACCCCTACTGGCTCAACATCATCCGCCTCCTCAGCAACAACAGCCCCGTTCTCCTCATCCAGAACGAAAAACAAAACCGCACCTGCACCCTCAATCTCCGAGAACTCCGCGCCGAATTCGACACACTCCTCATCCCCCCACCCATCAACCTCGCCGACAACCGTAACCTCCCCAACCTCTGCAAAACCATCCAACGCCAACTCGAAGACCTCCTCAACACCGGACTCCCCTTCCCCAACAAATGGCTCAACGTCCGTCACAGCCTCGAAAACGACAACCGCAACTACATCACCCTCAGCGACTACGAAACCACCTGCCGCCGACATGACATCCGCGACCCAAGCGAAATGCTCAACCTCAGTCGCTTCCTCCATAGCCTCGGCATCTGCCTCCACTTCCAAAAAGACCCCATCCTCCGCAACACCTTCATCCTCAAACCCAACTGGGGAACCACCGCCGTCTACAAAGTACTAGACAACGATCGAGTCAAACAAAACCTCGGACAATTTACTAACAATGCACCGCCAAATCGAAAACGTCTCCTGCCCCGACGAAGCCCTCGTCTGGAAAACTGGAATCGTTCTCACAAACAGCAGTGCCCGCGCCGAAATCCTCGAAAACCAAACCCATCGAGAAATCCGAATCCGTGTCTCTGGCAATCGTCCCCGCGATCTTCTTACCGTCATCAATCACAAGTTTGAAGAAATTCACGACGATTTTGACGATCGCTTAAACTACGAAACCCTCATCCCCTGCAACTGCACCGAATGCACATCTAGTTCCGATCCTGATCTTTTCTCTCTCGATCGTCTCTACACTCGCCTTGAAAAAAGACAATATACAGTCCAATGCGACAAAAGCTATAAGTATGTACAAGTGCGAGGCTTAATCGATGATGTCATTCAAAGCTATCCTGATGAATCTGAGGAACTCGATCGAGAGTTTCCACCTGAAGGGATGAGAGAAGCCTACCGCAACCGAGCGATCTACCCTCCTCGCGATCGCACCAAACAGAGAAAGCAACCCCCAAGCATCAATGTCTCAGTTACAGTTCCAGTTAGCAATACTAACCAAAACAACAATCAACAGGATCAAGCCATGACAGAATCCTCTAATATCAATCAATTTAATGATGCAGTAACTGCTGGCGCAATTGGAAATAACAACCAGGTGAGTGATAATACGTTCACTCAAATCAACAATGCCAACACCGCTGAACTCCTACAACTGATTACTAAGCTCAAAGAAACCGCAACTAATTTCCCCGCAGAAACTCAAGATGCAATTTTAATCGACCTAGAAGATATCGAAACAGAAATTCAAAAACCAGAAGCAACCCGCAATCCTAAAAAACTCAAACAACGCTTAACGGCAATTCTAATCACCGCAGGAGCCGCAGCAAGCGGAGTCGCCAAAGTCACAGACTTTACAAATACCGCAATCGACCTTGGCAGCAAACTCAGCATCGAACTTCCCACGCCAGGAAAACCCTAAAAAATGCTCAAGTGCGATCGAGGCAATTAGAAATTCCTAATTCCCTCGAATGTCAGCCAAGCAGGGCTTGCAAATCACTCGTAATCACACCGTTATTGAACTGGATTGTTCCTTGTGCAGTCGCAAGTGTTGAGCCAACCGTTTGAACTAGTTTTGGCAGATCAAGAGTGGTGTTGATCGTTCCTAATCCGCCACTAACGTCGATCGAGGCAATTCCATTGTTAAATTTCACAGTTCCTGAGCCTCGGAGCGCATCACTCGGAACGAGCGCCGATAAATCAAACCTGGTTGCAAGTGATCCAAATGGCGTTGGTAGATTGAGTGTAGCTTGTCCATCTTGGAATGCGATATTGCCGCTGAGGGCATTGATTGGAATCGCAATTTCGTCATCTGGAGTTTGCGGCTGAAAATCGAGAATCACCAAGCCATCATTAAAATTCACAACCCCTGGAAAACCGCCAAAATTAAATTGATACTGATCCGACTCCTTAAAATCTATCGAGGAAAAGTATCCTCCAAACGGAGTTGTTAAATTCGTCACTAGCGCACCATTGCCAAACTCGATCGCACCTTTGACCTGACCGAATAGTGTCGGAATATCAACCTCAATTTTTCCATCAGCGAAGGCAACATTCCCCGAAATCCCCTTGACAAAGTTGCGAATTCGCTCCGCTGCCTCCTCAGCAAAAGCAACCGACCCCGTTAAATTACCCGTGGGAGTGATTAAACTACGAGTAACAATTCCTCCATCGAAGGTCAAACTGCCTTGAAGTTGTTTGAGGGAGTTTGAGAGGTCGGTTGTCAATTGAGCGATCGAGATGGTCGAAGTTGTTTCTCCAGTCGGGGTCTCGAAGCGGGCTGTGAGTTGCCCCTGGTCGAATGTAAGAATTCCACTCGATCGACTGAGCGTTAAAAGATCAGGAAATAAAGAAGCTGTTGCAAAAAGAACAGGCAACCCTTCTGTACTTAAGGAAGACTGTAAGGGAGATGACTCTAACATAAGGCGACTCACAACCACTGCGTCTGTACCTTATCAGGCGAATTGTCTTGAGGTCTACTTCTGAGGTGAGGGATTGAGAAAAATCGATATATTGCGTTGCGAAAAACCTCTCTCAATAGTGATACAGTGAGTCACACCTTAGAAAAAGCTGAATCGGGGAAAGTGTAGTGTAACTCTGCCGCTGTCCCGCAACTGTAAAGCGACCTCTTGTAAACAACCTCTTGTAAACAAGAAGTGATGCCAAGCCAGAACGCCCGCCAGCTTGATTGATTAATTGTTGCTAGTTCTGCGAGGTACAGAATGAGGACTCGGAAATGGATGAGCCTTGCTGCAATGGCAGGGTTAAGTATGTATTTTGTCATCGGCTCGGCGGCTCCCGCTCAGGCGATGCACATTTCAGAAGGTTTTTTGCCGATTCAATGGGCAGTATTTTGGTGGATCGTTGCATTGCCGTTTTTTATCTTAGGACTGCGATCGCTGACTCAGATTACGCGCCAAAATCCTGAATTAAAATTGCTCTTAGCCGTAGCAGGCGCATTCACCTTTGTATTGTCTGCGTTAAAGATTCCATCGGTGACTGGAAGCTGCTCCCATCCGACGGGGACTGGATTAGGAGCCATTCTTTTTGGACCCTCAGTCATGACAGTTTTAGGGGGATTAGTGCTGCTGTTTCAAGCAGTCCTGCTAGCGCATGGAGGCTTGACAACCTTAGGAGCAAATTTGTTTTCTATGGCGATCGTCGGTCCGTTTGTTGCTTATGGCGTTTATCATTTAGTCTTGAGAACCGGAAACCAGAAAGCTGCGATCTTCTTAGCTTCAGCATTAGAAAATCTTCTCACCTATATCACAACCTCAGTTCAGCTAGCATTGGCGTTTCCTGCTGCAACGGGTGGCGTATGGGCTGCATTTCTGAAATTTGCTGGAATCTTTGTCCTGACTCAGATCCCACTTGCAATCAGTGAAGGCTTACTGACCGTCCTAGTCTGGAACTGGCTCCAGACTTACAACCGCGCAGAACTAGAAACCTTAAACTTAATTAAATCATGAGACAATCCACGACGCGACAGAATTGGTTACTCGCGATCGCAGTCATTTTGCTTGCTGCATTTCCTTTGATGTTTGTTCGAGGAGAGTTTGCAGGCTCAGATGGACAAGCAGAGCAAGCAATCAAAGACAGTCATCCAACCTATGAGCCTTGGTTTAAGCCGTTCTTTGAACCTGCTAGCAGCGAAGTTGAAAGCTTACTCTTTGCGTCACAAGCTGGATTGGGAGCAGGTTTGCTGGGATATGCAATTGGATTTTATAAAGGACGATCGCGCAAGTAAATGCACCTTTGGCTGGATACGCTTTCTCATCACAATCGACTGCGGCAACTTCCCCCAAGTCATAAGTTGCTATTCGCTGCGATCGCGCTTCTGATGGCTTTAATCTCGACCCCAATCGTGCAACTTGCGATCGCGCTTTGGCTCAGCATTTGGATTGTGATCTACGCGCGAATTCCCTGCCAAATCTATTTCCGATTGTTGAGTCTTGTGATCGGATTTTGGCTTATGAGTGTTCCTGCTTTACTCATTGGTCTTTCAGAGCGATCGCAGACCGACGCAATTTTAGGGGGTTCAATCGGATCAGTTTACTTCTATCTCAGTCATCAAGGAATTTCGCAAGCGGCGCTGATCTTCACTCGCACCATTGCCACTGTTTCTTGCTTATATTTTGTCCTATTTACAACGCCATTTTCTGAGATATTACAGGTCTTGAGACAGATCCGATGTCCAGAGATTCTCACAGAGCTACTTTTGTTGATGTATCGATTCATTTTTATTTTGCTATCAACCGCGAGTGATCTGTGGATTGCTCAGCATTCGCGCAATGGATATCGCAGCACTCGAAGATGGTTTTATAGTTTAAGTCTTTTGGTCAGCCAGCTTTTTCGCAAAACAATGGAGAACTATCAGCAATTTGTTTTATCGACTGCTGCTAGAGGATTTAATGGAGCGTTTCGCGTCTATTCCCCTCAGCAGTATCGTGCCTCAAGACGATATACTATCGAAGCTAGTTTAGGATGTTTAATACTCATCCTCATCCGCTTATGTCGCTAGCCTTTGATCAAGTCGAATATACCTATCCTGGAACGAGTGATCCGGTGATTCAAGGCTTGACCTTAACCATCCCGATCGCAAAACGCACCGCTTTAATCGGGCAAAATGGCTGTGGTAAAACGACCCTATTTTTACTTGCCAATGGCTTATATCAACCTCAAAAAGGCGCAATCTATTGGAAAGGAGAGAAGCTTCGATACGATCGGCGATCGCGAATTGACCTGTGCCAAAAAGTAGGACTCGTCTTTCAAAATCCCGAACAGCAACTCATTGCTTCAACCGTTGCCGAGGATATTTCCTATGGATTGTGCAATCTAGGCTGGACAGATTCACAGATAGAACCCGAAATTTCCAAGTCTTTAGCCGAATTTGGTCTAACTGAGCTTGCAAATACTCCCATTCATCACCTCAGCCTCGGTCAGAAAAAACGAGTTTCACTCGCAGATGTCATGATACTAAAGCCAGAATTACTCCTGCTTGATGAGCCAACGGCTTATCTCGATCCCCTCCATACTCGGGCTTTAGCACAGACCTTAGCAACCATTCACGCCCATGGAACGACTATTCTCATGGCAACTCACGATCTAGAGTGGGTTTATCGTTGGGCAGATTGGGTGATCGTCCTCGATCGAGGCAAACTCGCACTCGAAGGAACTCCCCAAACCGTTTTCGCCCAGAAATCAACCCTCGAAACGCTAAAACTCGGGGTTCCCCTCACCGTAGAACTCCTTACTCTCCTCAATGACCTAGAGCAACAGCATGGAACTCATGCGATCGTGACTCAACTCCGAGAAAAGTTACAAGCGCATCGATCACAGCAAATTCCGCTTGAATAGAATTTCACGAGTCATCGCAATCGAATCAATTTATACCTGCTGCTGCGCCTCCCACAGATCCGGAACCGTCTTCCCCTGCCGCCGCAACTCCGAATCCAAAAATAACCAGTACAAAATTTCTTCCGCTCGATCGCGCTCCTCGCCAATCTCATCTAAATGCTTCGTCATCGCCTCATACTGAGAATCATCCGCACATTCAAACGCCTGCTCAAACGCTGCGCGATGCCTGTCCTGAATCAAGCCGAATCGATACGCGTATTCATCCACGACCGGATCTTCCATCATCCAGCAATGATCAATCACATACAGAACGTCCGATCGAGAAACAGGTTTCATACCCACTTAGTATCCTTCAACACACAATATTCCGTCACGTATTATGTCAGGCATCAGGCAATCGGACAGAAATCTTTAGCGATCGTCAGGGAAATCATAGAGCAAAAGAGTAAAGTACGTAACAGAAAAAGAAAAAGTGTCATTGAAATGAACCATTTTTAATATGGAGTTTTGCAAAAAAAATCGAATCTCCTAAACTAAATCCGCTAGTTTAAGAGAATAAGAAGCCTCTCATCGTTTTGTGTTTCTCCTGACTATGAAAATTCGATTAGACCGGAAGCTCCCCTCTTGCCCAAAAATGCTTCTGTGTACCGTAACCAGTACTGCTTTTGAAGTTGGAAAAATTCGCATCTTTCTCTACACCGACCAGGGTTTACTGCTAGGTGACATTTCACCTGCTTGCTTGAAGCTCTCTTCTTCTGAAATTCGGTACAAATTGCGCGATCAAGCCTGCGCAATCTTACAAACAGAAGAAGCGGCTTGCGATCGGTGTTCCAGTTCTACTAGAGAGCGCGCATTGGAGCTATTGCAGGCAGCCCAAGAGCATGTCCGATTTCCCAGTGCATTCGATTGGTGGATGAAGAAATTTGAAATCTTTTCCGAAGAATCTCAAGAAGTCGAAGCAACCCGCACCGGGCTTTCAGACTATTACGTTTTAGAGCGATCGCGCTTACAAAAGATCCTAGATGACGATCGCGAATAGTTCGTCCCTACAGTTCATCCCCACAGTGAGGACACTTTGCGCTAGTGTTGAAACGTGGTAATAGATTTAATCGATCGTGCTTCAGAAGATTACTCTTGGACTGATTAGCCTCTGTTTGTTAGCGAGTTGTTCTAATACATCCGCCTCGAATGCGCTGCGAGATGCGTTTGCCGCTGATCCGCGACTGACGAACGCTTCGCCTAGCCCAGAAGCTTCACCGACTCCTTCACCGACTCCTTCTGAATCCCCCTCTCCTTCACCGGAAACGACTCCAGAACCCAGCCCATCGCCGACTGCTTCTGCGTCACCGACTGCCGATGCTTCTAGCCTATTCTCAGATCTCGACAAAGCACCGCAAGAAATCCGCCAAGCGGTGAAAGATACCGCCCAACTTGGCATTCTCACGCCTCAAACCCAAGCAAAAGCCAACGAACCCGCTCTATTTGAACCGAACAAAAATGTCACTCGTCGCGTCTATGCTCGCTGGCTGGTCGCTGCAAACAATCGCATCTATAGCACTCGACCTGCCCGCCAAATTCGTTTAGCCGTCGAATCTGCAACACCTGCTTTTAAGGATGTTTCAACAAAAGACCCAGATTTCGCTTCAATTCAAGGTCTAGCCGAAGCAGGACTGATTCCTAGTTCACTTTCTGGTGATACGACTGCAAGCTTATTTCGCCCCGATGCGCCGCTCACTCGCGAAGACTTGCTGCTGTGGAAGATTCCGGTAGATACTCGCCAAGCTTTACCCAATGCCACGATCGAATCCATCAGACAAACCTGGGGCTTTCAAGACGCGAACAAAATTGATTCAAAAGCACTAAGAGCCGTCTATGCCGACTTCCAAAACGGAGATCAATCCAATATTCGCCGCGCTTTCGCTTACACAACTCTTTTCCAACCCAAGCGTCCTGTGACTCGCGCAGAAGCTGCCGCCGTTCTCTCCTATTTCGGCTTCCAAGGCGATGGTATCTCTGCCCAAGAAGCTTTGAAAGGAACACCTAAACCATAAAATCGCAGTACAATTTAACCAGGCTCCGCAAACTCTATCAGGTGAACAAGCAATGACTGATATCCTTGCTGCAACAACTGGATTGCCGCCTCAATTTCCTGACCATACCCAGTTGCCAGAGTCAGACGGTTCATTTGTGAAGAACTTTCAAGAGCATCCTCAATCTATCATTCTGACAGACTCAATTCTCCCCATTCTGGATCACCTTCACCCGGATGGACAGTATGCGATCGCTCAAGATTGCGGAATTTATTGGCGCGAGACAGAGCCACCTGAGAAGGGTGCAGAAGCCCCAGATTGGTTTTATGTCCCAAATGTCCCGCCTAAATTAGATGGACAAATTCGGCGTTCCTATGTGCTGTGGCGTGAATTCTTCGCACCGATGATTGCATTGGAGTTCGCGTCTAAGGAACGTATCAACACCAAACGATGCCTTGGGTTCGCTGGTGGACTCTCGAAGGAGAACTACTTCTAACCGGAAGCGAACGAGCAGAATTAGCAGAGCAACGACTAGAATCTACAGAACAACGACTAGAATCCGCAGAACAGCGAGCAATTCGACTTGCGGAGAAATTGAGAGAACTGGGAATTGATCCAGACGAGCTTGCGTAACAATGATTGAAACTTTCTGATCGTTCACAAATCGATCGCAAAATCCTTTACTATCACAGAGGTTTTAATTACTACATATTGTTCATGTCCACCTCTCTAAAAGTCAGTGTTTTTCTTTCAGGGCTAATTGCATTTGTCCTCTCTTCTCCAGCACAAGCCTCTGTCACAACTCAATGCCAGGTTCAACCGCGTGAAGGTCAACTCAGTCCATTGGCAATGAGAGCCTTGTTTACCTTGGAATCAACCACAGATGGCAATGTTACAGCAACCTATACCAATCTACCGACCCCAGTTGGAGCCGGACAAGCGATCACGATCGAGCAAACTCGCAAAATGATCTTCTACAAGTCCACGATTCCAGCCGTTCGTCAGCAACTTTTGAGCGATCCAAAATTCTTCAATGAATTGATTGGATCTCCTGAACCTCAAGGATTTAAACCCTTCAATGATTTACTAGTGTGCAAAACAGTTGGAGCAACAGCCCCTCAGCCTAGCACGCCTCAACCTGGAAGTACGATCGCAGATCTCGTCGATAGCGCTTACCGCTATTGGAACGGTAAACCTTCGATGAATGTAACCGACAAGCAACTGCTCGAAACGGAAGCTTACACCTTTCTGTTTGAAAAAACCGGAAACAGAATCGTTGGATACTTTGCTCGTCCAAATGATGATTCGATGTGTATCACCGGAACCGTCACCGGAAACATGATCAAGGGAGTCGTCAATCCACCTCCTCGATTCGCAAATCCAGCTTCTCGACAGAACAAAGCCTTTGATCCAGCCGGATTCATGAAATTAGGAGCATGGTCAAACAGGGGGAATTTAGGCATGTTTAACCCTTCTACACTCGACCTATCTAAGTTCAATCGCATTAATATTGGACCTCGCAGAGCGCCCAGTATCTGCCGTTAACAAAAAAAATGGGATGGTGGAAAATACCATCCCATCGCACTACCAAACTTAAAAAAGCAACTTACTTGACTTGATTGCGCTGTTGTCTTGCAAGCTCAAGCAAAGTTCCCCAACGTTTCTGAAGTTGCTTCGTCGTACATTTTAGAATCTGCACAATCTCTTGATCACTCACCCCCGATCGCTTTAATTGCAGCAACTGCTGTTGATCCCCCGAAAGCGTATCGAGAAAAGCTTCCCATTGATTAGGAGCTAGTCCTAAATTTTGATCTAAATCTGCGCCCAACCATTCGTGGACGAGCTTCCAACTGCCAGAAGTTACAAATTTCTCAACATGGTACTTGAAGCGCTGCTGGAGATAGTCACGCTTGCGCGGAGTCAGTCCTAAGATCTCATCAATCTCTGGAACTGAGAGATCTTGAAGCTTGAGAGTGAGATAGTCTACACAGTCTTTTTGATCTTGAGATTCGAGATAACGCATCAGTTCAGCAACCACGCGATCGCGCAAGACAGATTCTGAACCATCGCCTTTATCCGAAACCATCTGTTCACGGATCATCTGCATCACCGCAGACCGTCCATAAGTATCGGCTTCATCTCCTTTTGCCGTTTCCATCGCCGTTTCAATATCGACTGAAATCTCTTGAGGCTGCCGACTAGCAAATCGTTGAGCGCGAAGAATGATCAGTTGCTGATTGTGTTGAGACGGCAGCGTAATCCGGCGTTTTGCGTATTGCTCAGTAAATGCCATGTACTCTGCTAGCTCTAAGCGAGTTCGAGGCTGATAGATGTCTTCAAGTTCATTCTCACGCCGAAATGCTCTTAAAGACTCAGTGTAGAATCCCTGTAGAAAGTCTTCAATCAAAGTGTAGCGAGCTTGAAAGGTAAGTTGCAGATGAGCAGGTGCGATCGGGCGGTAAACCATCGTACTCAAGCTACTATGAAGCTCAACTCTGCCCCGCTGAGAACCCAACTGGTAGAAATGCACGCATTTTTGAGAGCGATAGCGGGCGAGAGTGAGCCGCCATGAACTGATCTGCCCTGATGACTGAATACGATCGCTCTTACTACAAATTCGATCGACTTCGGTTGCAATGCGATTTGCAACCTGTGCGACAACAATCGTTTTAAGGTTCAATTCGGTTTCAAGTTCAGTTTGGAGCAGGTTGGCAAGTTGTGCCGTGCGATCGCTCTGTTCTTGAACCTGTGTAGCATCGATGTCTGCTTCTGGCATCGGAATCACCAGAGAAGAATCGCGCTGTTTGGATTTGGTAGACTTTGCTTTCATGAGAATCCTGACTTGGTAGTGCACATCAGTCGCTACACGCTGTCTCGGCGATGCTTCGGGAAGATTTCCCAAACCGTGTGTCAGTTTCTCGGCTGGTCACACGCGAGGTGAAGCAGACATAAAGCTTCTGTCCCATTTGACAGGAGCAAAGTTCCAAATGTTCGTAGTTCAAGGGAGGTTCGATCAAGTTTAAGGGTGTAATCGAGTGTACCCCGTGAGTCGTGACAGTTACCAAAGTGGAAGTCGTGGAAGATTTTAGTGCTGCTATTCTAGTACCCAATCGGCGGCGGCTTCCCAACCTAAGCCTTTGCGGATGATTTCGGGTTCGTCGTTCGTGAGATCTAGAATCGTTGAAACGAGTTGAGTCGGTTCTTGTCCGGTGTCTACAATCAAGTCAACGAGACGATCCATGTTGTCAAAGAGTTCGGGTAAGGAGAGATTTTCGGGGTCGCGGACTTTGAGCGGAATTGTTTCATCTTCGACTGAGATATGGGCAGAAGTCGAGATAATGGGATTGTCGATCGCTTTTAATAAAGCCTGACAGACTGGATGATCCGGTACTCGAATTCCGGTGGTTCTACGTTTCGGATTCAGAACTAACTTCGGCACGAGTTTTGTAGCAGGCAAGAGAAAGGTATAGCTGCCAGGAACCAGGCTTCGCATAATGCGGTAGGCGCGATCGCTCACGACCGCATATTGAGCAATATTCGAGAGCGAAGGGCAAAGAAATGTCAGAGGTTTATCGTTTGCGAGTTGTTTGAGCTTGCGGACTCGCTCTAATGCAGATTTTGAATTGAGGTCACACCCAATTGCGTATACAGTATCCGTGGGATAGAGCATCACGGCTCCGTTGCGAAGTTCGGCAACGATTTGGTCAATTGTGCGCGATTGGGGATTGTCGGGATGAACTCGGTAAAGCGTTGCCATGCGTGAATGCGGGTGTAATGTGGAAATGGTTCTTTCACCCTTTTTCAACTGTAATGAGCAAGATTGCGTATCTAGACTGTCCGACTGGAATCGCTGGAGATATGTGCCTTGGGGCATTGGTTGATTTGGGTGTTCCTCTAGGGTATCTGACAGAGTGGCTCGATCGCTTGGGAATTTCAGAAGAATATGCCCTGCGAGCCGAAACGGTGCGACGCAATGGACAAAGAGCGACGAAGGTTCATGTGATGCTAAAGTCCGATCAGCAGCCTTCTCATCACAGCCCTCACAAATCCCACGACCCTCATCCTCCTCACAATCAACACCCTCACAATCATCCCGAATCACCTGATCATCACCATGATCACGATCCGCTGCGCAACTTACCTGAAATCGAGAAAATGATCGGCGGTGCAAAGTTGCCCCCCAGGGCTGAGGCTTGGAGTGTGGCAGTATTTCGACAGTTGGCAGCATCAGAAGGGGCAGTCCATGGCATTCCGCCAGAATCGGTGCATTTTCATGAAGTTGGCGCGATCGATGCGATCGTCGATATTGTCGGCACTTGTTTAGGGTTGGATTGGCTGGGAATTGATCAAATTATTTGCTCAGAACTGCCAACAGGCGGAGGGACAGTTTGGGCAGCCCATGGACGATTGCCCGTTCCGGTTCCAGCCGTGCTGAAGTTGTTTGAAATGGGAAATGTGCCGATCTATAGCAATGGCATTCAAAAGGAATTGGTGACCCCGACAGGGGCAGCGATCGCGACGACTTTAGCAAGTGAGTTTGGTGCGGTTCCGAGAATGAGAGTGGAGAAGATTGGATTGGGAGCAGGCACGATCGAGCTACAGATTCCCAATATGGTGAGAATTTGGGTTGGGACAAGTGAAGAACATCGTTCTCAAGTAGCGCGGCACGCAAGCCCCCTAAATCTTCCAAAACTGGAGGACTTGGAAAGTGTGACGGTTCTTGAGACTCAAGTAGATGATCTAAATCCGCAAGCGATTGGCTATCTGTTTGAGCAACTTCTAGAAGCGGGGGCATTGGATGTTTTTACACAGGCGCTCGGGATGAAAAAATCGCGTCCTGGAATTCTACTCACTGTGATTTGTCAGCCTGACAGGGTTGAAATTTGCAAATCGATTCTATTTAGAGAAACGACGACTTTAGGAATTCGCCAGACGGTTCAGCAGAGAACCGCCCTCGATCGTCGATTTGATCAAGTTCAGACTGAATTCGGGCAAGTGCAGGTTAAAGTCGCATCTCTCAATGGCTCGATCGTCAATGTGCAGCCTGAATATGAAGACTGTGCTAGAGTTGCGCGCAGCGCAAATTTACCTTGGAGAGATGTACATCGCATCGCACTCCAAACCTGGTACCGTTTTAAGGGAGGTTGAGGGGGATCAAGGCGACTGCAATCGCCGATCAATGTCGTAGCAGTTTAAGCAGCACGATCGCAGACTTGCAGGTTGAGCCTCTCTGCTTGGCGAAATCCCTCGATCGACACTAAGCGATTCGATTCAGCATCCCAGAGAATCAGCTTCGAGCAAGCAGCAGCATCGCGAAATCCGAGCGTTTTCACTGTCGTCAATAGATGACTATTTTGATCATGACAAGCTTTGAGATGATAATTTGGGATTCTTTCAGAAAGATGATGCACATTGTGATACCCGATGTCGGCAGTAAACCAGTTGAGAATGGGGTGTAACTTCAGATAGCTGCTACCCTCGATCGCACCTGTTATATAATTCCAGCCTTCTGTACGATGTGCATAAGTCCCCTCAAAGATATGCTGCATAAAGAAGACCGCAATGAAAATCATGGCAGAAAGCGTCAACACACTGGAGTAAATGCTGAAGAAAACCGTAGCACCAAGGACATAACTCAGCGCAATCCAACTGCCCACTACACAGATATTATTCAGCAACAAATCCCAAAACTCGGCTTTCGTTTTCCAATGTTTCGACGGGTAAGACGAGACGATCTCTGACACATTCATGCCGGGTTTCGTTCTCAAACAGGTCAAGGAATAGCTGAAAAATCCGCAAATCCCGGCAATCAGAGCCAATCTTGGCTGAAGCGCAAGGTAAAAGAACCCGCCTGGAAACACCATGTAAGGCTGCCGCAGCACTTCGTAAATCTTTTGCTGCCGAGGACTCAGATTAGAAAACTCCTCAGTCGAAAGAAAGTCTGCCACCCCGCGATACCGTTCCCAATCGCCATTTGTTTTGTGATGATAGGCATGATCTTTCGACCAGACATACTGCGGAATTGCATTGATCACACCGAGCATAAAGCCAACCGTCCGGTTGACCTTCTTCGATCGAAACAGCGAGTAATGCCCGCAATCGTGCATCAACGAAAAACAACGCAGTGAAAAGAGCGTCATGAGCGCGATCAGCGGCGGCAGCAACCACACTGAGATAGCAACTGCCTTAACGGCAAGGAACCAGAGCAAGAAATAAGGAATAACGGTATTCAAAATTTGATAAGCTGCCCGAAAATCATTGCTTTTCATATAGGGAGTCAGCACAAACTCGGACTTGTCAATCACATTTTCCATTCGACAAAATACTCTTATACAACGGGTAGACTGTGCCAAAAATACTCACGTACAATGCAATGGAATCAAGTTCCAGTCGCTTAGAACTGCATGACACAGTAAAGGATGAATGTCCCAAGCATTGTAATGCAAATGCTTGCCCTCTCGATATAGGCGATCGCAGATGCGGAGCAGCATTTGCACTTGACTCCAACACACGAGTAATGTTCCACATCCGTGATCTCTCATCTCTTTTCAGGCAATTGCAAGCGGTGAGTTAACACAGCGTGTCCCCACGAGATGCGCAACGAGTGCAAAGGTAAATACTGAAAGGCTGATGTAATAGGAGTTTCAGGCTTATTCTTGTTTCAGAACCTTTGCTCAAACGAGTGTGATCGCAGAATTACCAAGGGCAGGAATGGCAACCCTTTCAAACACGACTTGGCAAGTTACCCAGAACGGAAAAAGATAAACTGAAGAGGTAAGAGATTTAGCCGTAGTCGTGTCATGCTGCCGTTTGTCGCTGTACCGTC
>JALOOO010000352.1 GCA_025454375.1 Leptolyngbya sp. Prado105
GCTGTACTGTCGATAGCGATCGCGGACATCTTGAAAAGCAGAAATCGAAGAAATCTCAACCGTCATTGTCCCCATTCCGATCGGTTTGCCCCCTCCAACTTTCAGCGCAAAAGGATAGTTCTGATCCTGTCCCAACGCGATCAATAATGCACCCAGCTCTGCATCGGCTAAATTCTTAAACTGTAGCTGTGTGGTAAACACATACTCAGACCCCGCTTGTTGTACTGGAATTCCCTGCTGTCCGCCATCTACAGCCTTAATCGCATGGTAGTAAAATTTGCGCCCCGCAGCCTTACCATTTTGCAGATAGCCTTGATACTCATCCGGTCGAGGACGATACAGCGATGGCATAAACCCTGTAACCGATTCCGCTTTCTGACAAATTGCATCACTAAACTGAATCAATCCCTGCCAGTCCAATGCTCCAAACACTAAGCTTGCTGGACAAAGTTCTGTCTTCTTCTGACAGGGCAAACGCTCTCTAGGAAGCTTGTCTTTGTATTTCCCAGTCACAACCGCCAGCGTACTATTTGTGATGGTTTCATACACAGAGCGAACCGCCCCTTTCAGCGAACTTCCCGCGATTGCTAATCTCTGCTGTGTTCCCTGAGTCATGGTCTTAATCAAAGGAACTTTCGACTTTACATCCGTTCCTAATGCCACAATCCCAGTTGAAACATGAACTGCCGTTTTTACTTTTAAGGTCAGTTCGATCGAGCCATGATAGCGATCTCTTTTGTACTGGTCATGTCCAATGGGATGCTTGAGGGTTGGTTTCTGCTTTGGAAAAGGAATCAACTCGTAAGGCTTTGGTGCAAGGTCATCGGAGCTTGAGGATTTGCGAACGGGTCTAGAAATCGTCATGACTTGTCCTCCACGGTGAGCGCAACAAAATGAACGATCGCAGTCTGAGTATCAATAAAACAGCGTTGTCCAACATTCACACCCTGATCCTGAATTCCTCTTGGAAAACGGGTTTCAGTTCTGGGATAGAGATTCGCTTGATAGGATTTGGTTGTCCAAGTTTTCTCGATCGCCGTAAATTCTGCTTCTGCTTGAGTACTCAGCATCAGAACATTGAAGCGATCGCCTTGTTGCTTCCAGCGAATTTCTCGATCGCGATCAAACATTTGCCCTTCTGGACTTGGAAAGCCATCTAAATGCTTGAGCATCCCACTGACTTTGTGCGCCCAACGTAGAAAATATCGGCTTTTCGCAGACACATACTGATCCAACAAAGCCTTGAGTTCTGACTCTGAAACCCTGTTCTTATAGCCAACGAATGCACTCATGCTGCTACTCCTAATCGCACACTCCAAGCTTTCACAGCTGCCTCAAAGACTTGATTGATTTCACTTTGCCAAGTAAGTTGTACTCCAAAGCCCAAAGCCATCTTCTCAGCAACTCCTGAACTGACAGGCTGAATATCGTTACTTGGAAAGCCGTAGTTTCCTCGCTCCCCATCTTCTAGAAATGCCCCTGCTCCAATTAGAGTATTTGCGTTCCAAGTTTGCTCTCGTCCGACTTGCACAATGTTGTCATCCTGCAAAATACAACCTGGATATTGCACGATCGCTTTTTCTAACTTCGCTTCAACAATTCCTAATCCTCGCGATTTGGCAAATCCTAGCCCAAACCACCCATCATTCAAATCTCGTAAAACTAAGCCAATCAGTCCCAACTGATCGAGAGAAAAGTTCTTCAGATGAATCTTTGTCCGAAATTCTCCAGCCGTACACACCTGAAAATTAAATGGACCGACTGCAACCGAGCCAAATACTCGATCGATAGCCACTCCGTTGCGTTCTTCAATTCTGAGCTTTGCGCGATCGACTGGATAAGCATCTTCTATCCGCAACCGACTTGCAATCTCTGTACTCCCAAACAATTGATCCGTAAATGAGGAATGCTTGTAAATATCAGGTGCTTTGCCTTGAAAAGCTTCTAAATAATCATAGCTATCTCTATCAAGCGGATTACTTGACCAAAGCTTACTCGGATTATTTGGATTACGATCGCTTCCCACTGTTCTGACAATTCGTTCAGCATGAGCGCGAATTGCCCCTTTCAAGGAGCTTCCTGGTAAATAAATCGATTTCCCGCCAGCATGGTAAGTTTCAACAAATTCCATATCTGGTTTCGTTGGGTCAGCCCCTTCTTTACCAGATTTGATCAAAATCGGCGTACTAGGTGAAAGAGTTAGCTCGATCGTGCATTGATTAACAAAGCGCTTGTGCATAGTAATTCTCAACGTGAAGCAGGAGCAGGAATGTGCGATCGTAAATGAGTGATTAGATCCTCAGTCCAATCTTGGGCATAGCTTTCAAGAGTTTCTGAGCTCATTTTGTATTGATCGAGATTGCGACTGACTAATCGTTCTAAGTATGTGATCAGTTGATCTGGTTGACCATCAGGATCAATCCACCAAGCTTGATCAATCAAGAGTTTCACAACTCCTAATCCTCTCGATCGTCCTCCCCCAAGCGGAATCTGTTCTGTCTCAAACTGATGCAATCCAATCATCAGCAATCCCAGTTCAATCTCTTCAGCATTTTCCACCACAGCCCGAAACGCAAATTCTGTCCCCGCAGGTACAACTTGAAAGTCGTATAGCCTTCCATCTGCGGCAGTTTCGGTATCTCGATCGATAGACACGCCATCTCGCTCTTGATACTGCCCAAACCAAGTTTCTGGATTCACCGTCAAATCTCGCACTTGAAATTTACTAGCAATCCAAGGAGAACCAAACAATCGAGAAGCAAGATCAGTCTGCGCCCAAAGTGCCGCAGTCAAAGCTTCATCGTTCCCGTTCCATTGTTCTTTGAGGTCGCGAATACTAGCCATGCGATCAGAACTAACAAGCTGATTTGGATCATCTGCTAATGTTGAATCAACTCCTCTAAGAAAACTTTCTAGACGCGATCGCAAAGCTCCTTTAAAGCTTGCACCTGGAATAAATGGCTTACCTAACGCATCTTTTACTACGGGTAAATCTGATCCAATCGGTTCTGTCGATCGACCTTGACTAATCCGTAGTGCTGTAATGGTTTTCAGCGTTCCTTGTAGCTCTAAGCGATTTTTGAAGGTTTGAAACATAGAATTAGCTCGTTTTCAAGTTGCGATACTTCAGACAGCGCGAACCATACCCTAGATAGCGTCGAATCAGTTCGATATGAATGTCTTTGACCGTGGGATAGCCCGATTCCTTTGCGATCGCATCTGATGCCGATTTCAGCTTGATATCAATGTCAGTCACAATTCGAGTTGCGAGTGAATCTTCTCCTCGTCCCCACTTACTATCTCGCCCAACTTGGTAACGCAGAAAGTTTTTAATGACTTCTGGGCTTTCAGTGGTATCTGCAACCCGGACTAAATTCCGAAACTGTGCTTCTTCCAGTTTTCCGTAAGTTGTCTTCTCTAGTGCCTCTTCAATCCACTGCACTAATTCATCTTCCACCTGCCGAATGCCCTTCTGCATTAACAGTTCAATCTTGGGTTCAATCACACTGCTGCCTCCCGGAACTTCTTATGAAACTCATCACAAATTCGTACCTGTCCAAAACCTTCTACAGTTCGTTCTCCCACTCCTTTCACTTCCAACTCCTCCAAGGCTTTAATCCATCGCTGTCGCTCAGTTACACTAAATAAATAAACGGCTCCTCGATTTGTAATCAATTCGGCATCTTTCATCAATCCCCAAGCCGCATTCCACCCTGAACGATAGTCATAACTACTATAAGCAAGATGCAACTCTGGTGTTTCTGCCATGCTTGTAAACTGTTGCAGCATTTCAGGAGAAATAACCGTAGTACGCTGCCAGTTCTCGTTCAAAATCGCATCAGATTGTAAGTCGATCGTGAAATAAGTCCGGCTTAGATCTGCATTATGCTGACCAAAAATCGACCAAAGACCCATTCGCTCTTTCAAAGCTCGATCGAACTGTTCAACTCTTGCTTCAAGCGAATTCGACAGATTGCTAGAACTCGCCCTGAGCTTGACTTTGCCAAGCCCTCGTGATGTCGATCCACCGATGCGAAATGACTGCGGCTCCCGATTAATAAAATCAATGAAAGCATCAGCCAAATCAGCATCCTCAATTAGTACAGT
>JALOOO010000353.1 GCA_025454375.1 Leptolyngbya sp. Prado105
GATGATCGAAAATGGCTTCGGTCAAAGCTTATGTGGCACGTCGCGCTCAATTCTCGAAGTCACTGATCATCTCAACCGAACCTATGGGCGAGGTGTTTTACTAATCGACACCTTAGACCTAGTAATCAGCCAAGACTTCATACCTGCCTTTGTCCCAATCCTGAAACAGCTTTTAGAACAAGGCACAACCATTGTTTTCACCTGTCGAGATCACGAATACAACGACTATCTAGAACCCACTCGCGAACGTCTTCCGGGTCTTGCTCAAACAATCGATCGTCACACTGTTCCGAATTTCGCCACATCTGAAATCCGCGCTGCTGCTGAAGCCTTTTTCAAAAAGATCGATCCCAAACGCGGACAAACTTTCGCAGACAACATCCTGTCCCTCTCAGCCGACAATCGCTCTCTCCGAGACATCATCGAAAATCCTTTACTTTTGGCTTTACTCTGTGACCTATTTGCTCAAGAAGGCAATGTTCCACCCGATCTCACAGTGAGTAAACTCTACAAACGCTACTGGAGTGAAAAGATTGCCTATAGTCGTGCTGATCAGAGTCATTTCAAACCGTTAGCGATCGAGAAAGAAAACCTCTGTCTCACGATCACTCGTGTCCTATTTGAAATGTCTCAAACCCGACTTTGTGAATCAATCTACCGCGACGAGATCGGAGTGCAATTTACAGAGCTAACGACTCAAGCCTATGCTGATCTCTTGAGTGAGGGAGTGCTAGAAAGTCTCCCTTCTAGTAAAATCCACTTCTTCCACCAAACTCTATTGGAATATGCGATCGCATATTGGCTCACCCGTCACACTGCCCAACCCCAACGCAACCAATGGCTTGAAACACTCAGAAATCCCGTATCTCAGCCGATTAATCACTGGTATCCCGTTCTGCGCCAATATCTCACAATCGTCGAAACCGATGACGAGTTTGAACAGTTAGCAGAACAACTCGGCACAAATCATCTTGGAATCTTTAGCGCGATCGTGTTTGCTGCTGCAAGTCGTGATCGTCCTGATGCACTTCTGAAACTCTTACCAACCGCACTCAAGTCAGGAGAGTCCTATCAAAAGCGATTACAGCAAGCTTTAGAATCTGCACCCCGCCAATTTGCTGAAGAAATCTGGTCAATGATGGTAACGCTGTTATCACAAGGAAGCCATTCGATCGCAATCAACACTGCCCGCACCCTGAATGCTCTCGCAGTCCGATGGTGGGATCAACTCGGTTCACGATTAGCCGATGCGATCGCTGCCGTTGCAGAACGTCCTTCAATTCAAGAGCAATCGATGATCTTGGGCTGGCTTGTTCAGGATAGCTTGTCTCTGCTCCAAGAGCGATCGAATCCGATCTTACTTGCTTCACTGCGTCAGTTTTACCTACGATTCGGCTCAAGAAGCTGCCTCAAAATTGTTCAGCTTCATCTCACAAGTTCGATCGAAGTGCAGGAAGAGTTGCTCACTAAAATGCTACAGCAAGCCATTCCAGACAACGTAGAACTAGAAGAGACGATCACACAGTTTCTAGCCGCATTTATGGAAGCTGGACTTCAAAAGCTTTGGTCTTCCTGGTTAGAAGCTCTGCATCAAACGAACCCGCCAGGATGGGATGTCATTCAAGCAAGAGCGATCGGACTTTGCGCGGTCAAAAAACCTGAAATCATCACTCTAGTTCTACAAAATCTATTAGAAAACCATCCTCCCGAACCTCGACAAAACTCGATCGTACTGTCTGAAGCTCTTCGCCAAGGAGCCACAACTGAAGTTGCTGAGAGACTGCTCCAATGTCCTTTTGAGCAACTTGAACCCCGCTATTTCAGCACGATCACAAGCTTCCTCAGAATGCAGGGACATCTTTTCTCGCCCGACCATCAAGAAGCGATCGCTCAAAAGCTCAAACCATTCATCACCCAATATGCAGAGCGTCTTCGTCCCGCATTCGACACCTTAGCTGATCAATCCATAACGGCACGTGAACTATTCCGCCAATTAGTTTCCGAACTCTCTCCCAAAAAGCAAGCCGAGTATGAAGGGCGACTTCTCCGATTTCTCCCGATTGAGCAACATCCACCCCTAGCAACCCTCGACAAAGAATCTCAGCTATTTCTGCTCAAACTTTATCGCACCGAAATCTCTCCAAAAGCAACTGAGCAGATCCTACAAGCCACACTTTCAAAGTACAAAGAAGTTGCGATCGCGGCTTCTCAGGAGTTGTATTCGTTGATAGGAGATCAGCTATCTCTAGCATTCATAATCGGACTACTACGATCTAGATTCCCAGGGGTGCGCGTGAATGGATTAACTGCGATCGCTCAAATGACAGATCGCGGCAAAACCTTAAAATCGACCGAATTAACTGAAATTGCGATCGCGCTAAACAACGAAGACAACCAAGCGATCGTCTGTTTGTGGTGTGAGATAGCAGCAAATTGGGTTCAAACGTATCGGCAGGTTCCACCCAATGTCGCAGATGCAATTGGAAAGTCACTTCCTCGTCTAGTACAGAAACAACTTTTGGATGGGGGAAGTAGCCGAAATCTACTAGCTGCACTTAAAGCGATCGCGCAAAGTGTTGGAGATGAATCAACAGTCGATGCTTCACGGTTTTGCTAGCACACATTGAGCTTCATATAATGTCTTGCGTGTAGCCTATATGGTCTAAACTATTTACAAAACATTCAACTTTTCAAAGATCATTGTTTTTACTTACCCAGGAAGCTGTCGATTTCTTCTTTCCCATCTGCTGAGTGCCGACGTGCAGCTAACAGTCCTATCTGCAACTATAGGCCTGTTAAAACGTCCTAAAACAGGCGTCTATATACACGACTACGAAAATTAATTTCGCAACGAGGAAAGTCGTACCGTTAAACGAAGAAATAACGGCTGTACTTCACATCTTAATGACGCATGCCAAACATTGTGAACAGAGTCGCTCGCCGCTCGAAATGCGTTTCGAGGAGGCGACGGCGTCGATATATACTGAGGGGCAGATTGGCATCTGCCAATCGCAGTCAACCGTCAGGGATAAACAAGCGCACCGTTTTCGAGGCTTCGGCCAACTACACTTGCCCACATTGTTTCCATGGATCTGCCACACACCCTCCGCTTCGCCTGACTGCGCCGGTGACATTTTCTGTTCTCAATAATAGCGCTCGCAACGGAGAAGTCACGTAGGCACCGTCCCTGTATATCCGAAAGAACATCCTATTTATTTTTAATAAGATGTTTTTGTAGGTTTCTGTGTATCCGGTAGGCTGAAATCGTCCTGTAAAGACCCAATATAGGGTTCTTCAGGATGGCCCGTTTCCATCATAATATGTGATGACTGGAATTATATCGGAATCGGGCTGTTTGTCCTGTTTCCGATTGGTATTGTAATTCAGCCAAATGTCCGCCTTCATTTTACGGTAAATAGCTTGATCGTAGCCACGATCTTTCAAGACTTTCCAAAGCGTTTTACACGCATCATCGTAGTTCGACCGTGTAGAAGAAATGCGTTTGAATCGTATAAATTGCGATTTCAGAACGCCCAGACATGTGTGTCTTGGGTGATATGATCGGCGATGTAAGAGTTGGTATGTATCTGTCGGTTTAAAACCATTGTTTTAAGGACCCAGCTTCCATCATTTAGTTGGAACTTATAAATTCTGGTGTCCAGGAACTCAATAATTGAGTCTCGGGCATTAAGTGTAACTTGAATGCCAGTTATGATGGAATTGAGAAACGTCTCATATTCCTTTAGGTCGTCTCTGGTTTCAGGCCAGAGAATGTGTAAATCTTCTAGAAAGCGAAAATAGTAGTAATCCGTAGTAGTCATCGGCTATTGCCGTGCTGCCATCTATTGATGGTATAGTATAAAGCGCTTCCACCTAGTGAGTGTGAATAACTTAGGTGGTCAACATAGTTGCCCGGACTGGATATCTCAGCCGTTACCGGGCAATTGTAGTCGGCGTCGTTGAATGACGTCCGGTGTCTGTTGACACTGCATTTATCCCGCTGATAGGAATAAAGCTGTTAATCGAATACGATTCCATCGGTATGTCGGACGGCTGACGTGGTTCTCCGGCGCTGGCCAGG
>JALOOO010000138.1 GCA_025454375.1 Leptolyngbya sp. Prado105
CATGACTTTGATGACATTCATGCTGATTAGCAAGTACCTTGAGAAGGGTCTGAACTTCAGGTGACCAGTGTTGGAGTAGCTGAGGCTCGATCGCTCCAATGGGAACTGTTGCATCCAGTTCTAAGGCATAGATTTCGATCGTACAGTTTGGATTAATAGTGTGGATGACTTCGATTGCGGCAGCGGTGTTGTAGCCAAGTCCGTAGCAGACATCTAAGAGTTTGATTGTGGGTTGCTGTGCTTTTTGAGCAAGCCCGATCGCATCTGAAAATTTCTGAAAGGCTTCTGTTTTTGCGCCTTGGTAGCTATGAAATGCTTCTCCAAATTCTTCTGAGAAGAAGGTAAACGAGCCATCTTGAGTCAGTTGTGGAGTCCAAGTCTTCATGGAGTGTTGCGAAGATTGTAGACTAGGATTTTAGCATTTCGCATTGAGGTTGAACTGTGTTTAAGGTGGTGACTCGGAAGGTCGATCGAGATTTTGATCGCTGGATTGATGCGCTAGAATTTGCAAAATCGCTGATGCCAGAATGCAAGTGGTTTCAGGATGTACGGATTTTTGAGCAAGGAAATTTAGTCTGGGTCTATAGTCGATCGCACAAATTTCCGCAGTTTGTCGGAGCAGGAGTCTACGATCGCTTGGCAAAAAGATTTCTACTCGAAACCCTAGAATCAGAACCCCCAGAAGAGGAATCCTCCTCTTAAAAAAGAAAGCTGGACTTGAAAGCTACAAATCCAGCGCAATTTAGCATTTCAACCCGGATCAACTACCGAACATGCGGAGATTGATAGTAGATCTTCGAGCCAGTATCTGAGACAAAATGACAAGCCAGACAAGACTTAAAGAAGCTCTTCCAAATCGGTTCACTGGACTTGCGATAGTAACTACCCAGTAAAGGCTTAATCGCCTCAGTGGCTTCCCTTAGCTTATAGTGTGGCATATTCGAGAAGATGTGATGCGCCACATGGGTTCCAATGTTGTGATGAATCGGATTGAAGATGCCATAGTCTCTATCGATCGTCGATAAAGCCCCTTTCAAAAAAGACCAATCATCCCCCCGATACCAGGGAATATCATCTTCTGAGTGATGCAAGAAAGTCACGAGATCAAGCCAAATCACAAACACAACATATCCGCCCAGATAGTACTTGAGCAGAAACAAAAATCCAAACTGAACGGTCAGTGCAGCAAGAAACCCAACCATTGCCAACCAGCAGATTGTACTGACAATGATATCGTTGCGTTCAGAAGCTTTGAATAAAGGACTTCCAGGCATGAAGTGAGAGCCTTGTTTCCCTGGCGATCGACGAAACAAATATAGCGGATACGCAAGCAACAGCAGATAAAACCGCATCAACTTTTCAAGCGATCCCATCTCTGCATATCGCGATTCGGTCACAGGATACCAGCTTTCATCCGTATCAATGTTTCCCGTATTCGAGTGATGCGTGCGATGGCTAATTCTCCACCCATGAAACGGCACCAGAATCGGAGAATGCGACAAATGTCCAATGAAATTGTTCAACCATTTGTGCTTAGAAAATGAGCCATGCCCACAATCATGCCCAACCACAAATAAAGCCCAGAACATCGTGCCCTGAGCAAACCAAAAGATTGGAAAGAACAACCAAGAATCAAGATAAGCCGCGATCGCAATCAGTCCCGCAATAATTCCAATATCTAGAAAAAAGAAGGAGAGCGATCGCCCAGTCGAGGGTTCAAAACAGTGATCTGGAATCGCATCTCTCACATCCTTGAGCGTAAAAGGCAGATCTTGAGAGCGCCCAGACTTTGCGACTGAGAAAGCATCGGACGGACTAGGGTAAACTTGCACGATTTGATTTGTCGAAACAGTATAAGTAGCCCGGTCATTTTACAGCTTTGTCGGAGCATGTGTAACAGTATGTTTCGGATTTAGGCACAAAATGAACTGAATCCATTCCCCACTTTTAGATGCTTTTGTCCCAAATTGCCTAAGCGTTTAAGGCGCAAGAATCATCCTGAAGCGGATTTCATGCACTGGAAAGCGCGATCGTCCAGATTCTTGACTCCTCGTGTATATACCGAGTCAGTCGCTCAAGTTAATGTAACTTTTAATAAGATAGACTAAGATTTCGATTTTCTTTTCGGAACTTACGGGGAGTGACCCAAACTGAAATCTAACCTGGGAGTTTTGGCGAACCCGAGGGCAATCTAGCAATACAAATCCATTCAAACCGTAAAGACTTTACGAACAAAGACGTATATTTACGGAGCATCCAGATTTAAGTTTTCTGGATACGATTGATTTGTTGCGGAAGCGACGGACGCTCGTACCGTCAATGACCCACGATCGCAGGGCAGCATATCTTATGTCTCAAATGACAACCCAAACCCCACTCTCTCGGAGCATCGATGTCAGCTTAGATGTCGAGTTGCGAAAAGTCTTCAAGGTTTACAACGGTGAACCTGCGGTTCGCGGTATCGATTTGGGAATTCGTCGCGGCGAGTTCTTCAGCATTTTAGGTCCCTCAGGCTGTGGCAAAACGACCACCCTGCGGATGATTGCAGGATTTGAACATCCTTCATCTGGCAACATTCTTATCCGCGATCGTTCGATGCTGAATGTCCCCCCTTACAAACGTCCCGCCAATACAGTCTTTCAAAGCTATGCTCTATTTGGGCATATGACCGTCTCAGAAAACATTGCCTTTGGCTTAAAAATTCAGAAATGTTCTCGATCAGAGATTCAAGACCGAGTTCACGATGCGCTGAAATTAGTCAAGCTTGAATCTTTAGCCAATCGGTTTCCAGGACAACTCTCCGGCGGACAGCAACAACGAGTCGCGGTTGCTCGGGCTTTGATCAATCGTCCATCGGTGCTACTGCTAGATGAGCCACTTGGCGCATTAGACTTAAAGTTACGCAAAGAGATGCAGGTCGAACTTGCCACCTTACACCGAGAACTCGGCATTACTTTTGTCATGGTCACACACGACCAAGAAGAAGCCCTGTCGTTGTCCGATCGCATTGCCGTAATGAATCTGGGCAACGTCGAGCAAGTTGGCACACCCGAGCAAATCTACGATCGACCTCGGACTTCCTTTGTTGCAGACTTCATTGGCGATACCAATCTTTTCCGAGGCAAGATTGAAGGCGCACATCCTGAAACACTCTGGATTAGAACTGAAACTGGCATCAAAATGACCGTGCAGCAAGATGTCGCCTCACAAACGCTCACCTCTGGCTGGGTCACCGTCAGCGTGCGTCCTGAGAAAATTCACATGAGCCTTTCGCCTCAAGATACTCTAAATTGCTTTGAAGGAAGATTACAGGATGTGATGTATTTAGGGACTCATGTACATTGTGTCTTGCAACTGATCTCTGGCGATCGCGTAATTGTCCGCCAGCCCAGCGCACCCAGACTGTCTAATGCTAACACTCCAATCTATGTGCATTGGAATGCAGCCGATAGTTTAGCTTTATCTGAATTGTAAGGAGGCAGTTATGTCTTATCGCGCCTCTCGTCGGAGATTCATCAAAACGGCTGCCGCAGGAGTTTCAGGCTTAGCCCTGTCAAGCTGCGGCTGGACCTTAGCAAAAGTGCAGACCGATCGTGCGATCGCGCAATCTTCCAATAAGCTGCATATCTACACCTGGGCAAACTACATTGATGACGAACTCATTAAAGCATTTCGTGCCAAAACGGGGATTGAAGTAACCTTCGATGTGTTTGATTCCAACGAAACCATGCTCGCCACCTTCCAAGCCGGAAAAGCAGGCATTTACAGTGTGATCTATCCATCGGATTATAAAGTTACTCAAATGAAAAGACTCGGTTATCTCACTGAGCTTGATCATTTACGACTAGAAAGCTTAACCAATCTGATTCCCCGATTTAAGAAATCAATTCACGACCCCGGCAATCGCTATAGTGTTCCAGTTAGTTGGGGAACCACTGGCTTACTATACAACAGCGCAAAACTAAAAGATGCGCCCACCGATTGGAACTATCTTTGGGACAACAAAGATAAGTTGATGCGGCGCATTACTTTAATGAATGATGTGCGCGAAGTACTAGGAGCAGTGTTGCGATCGCTTGGTTATTCTTACAATTCAACCCATCCAGACGAACTGAGAAAAGCATACGATCGACTGCAAGAACTCAAACCTGCGATCGCAACTTTTACGACAGACGCATGGCGCGATCAACTCATTGCAGGCGACTTGTACATGTCGATGGTTTACTCGTCTGATGGTGTGCTTGCCAGTACTCAAAATCCGAACTTGAAATATGTGATTCCAGCCAGTGGAACTTCAGTTTGGAGCGATACGATGGTGATTCCAAAAACGGCTCCAAATCCTGATGGAGCCTATGCTTGGATGGAATTCATGCTGCAACCAGAGATCGCGGCGAAGTTAACCGAGCGCTTATCCTTTGCCACCACCAATCAAGCTGCGATCGCGAAACTTCCCGAAGCTTTACGATCGAATGTCAGTCTCTTTCCACCGATGGAATTACTAGAGAAGTCGGAATCGATCTTACCGATGGAGCGAGAAGCCTTGGAAGCTTACGATCGATATTGGACAAAACTGACCAGTAGCTGATGAAATTTGTCTTTGAAATGAGGGAGTAGCGAATTGAAATTGACTGAAATAGTCAAAATGCTCGACGAGTCGTCCTGTTCAAAGATGAAGACAGCGATTGAATTGCTGAATGTTCAAGTTTAAAGGGATGTTTCCAAGCATCTCAGGTAAAGAGTGCATTCAAGCATTAGAACAAAATTCGTGCCGACTGGAGAAATCATGGGTATTCTTCATAAAAGAGCTATTTTCATCCTGATATCTTCATGAAAGCGCCCTCAATTTCTGAATCCTCCACCGCTAGTCCGCCTCGCTGGTTGCAGCCTGTCTTGATGCTCTCGCCCGCAGGACTCTGGCTATTGTTGCTGCTGATTGTTCCAACACTGATTATCTTTCAGCTTAGCCTTGTTCCAAACATCAAACCGGGCGATGTCGTCAATCCATCGGGGTTGGAGAATTACTTGCGGATTTTTCAGCCTGAGGGCTTTCCAGTAATTTGGCGATCGTTTCTGTTTGCTTCAGGCACAACGCTTTCCTGTCTCGTCCTTGGCTTTCCTGTTGCATACTGGATTGCACTGACTTCTCCTAAACGCTGGCAAAACCTGCTTCTGATGGGGTTTACGTTGCCACTTTGGACTTCGACACTTCTACGATCGTATGCCTGGATTAGCATTCTGCGACGAACAGGAGTCCTCAATAGTTTTTTGGCGAGTATTGGTTTACCTGCCTTAGATTTATTGAACCAACCGATCGCAGTTTTAATCGGGATGACCTATAGCCTATTGCCCTATATGGTTCTGATTCTCTATGCGTCATTAGAAAAGCTCGATCGACAATTACTAGAAGCTGCCGCAGATTTAGGCGCAACGCCTCAGCAAGCTTTCTGGAAAGTGACTGTGCCGCAATGCTTCCCTGGGATTATTGCGGGAGGCTTATTGGTATTTATCACAGCATTGGGAGACTTTATCAATCCAGAATTGCTGGGAGGAACCTCTAGTCGCACCGCCGCTCGCTTAGTCTATGACCAATTTCTCGGAGCAACTCAGAACTGGGGATATGGCTCAGCGTTAAGTATGATGCTGATTTTAGTTGTCAGTCTTGCGATCGCGATCTTGATCAAATATGGAGATAAAAATGCAAAGTCAGTTTAGAAACTACGCATCAGCCGGATTTACGATGCTGATGTTTGGCTTTATGTATTTACCAATCGCAGTGCTAGCCTTCTATAGCTTCAATCAAGCTCCGAATAGCGCTCAGTGGACTGGATTTACTTTTTCTTGGTATGCAAAATTCTTCCAAGATGGTCGGATTCTCTCAGCCCTGGGAGATAGTTTACTGGTTGCAAGTTTGGCGACAGGGATTGCTGCTGTGATTGGAACTCTAATGGCGATCGGACTTGCAAAATATCAATTCTTCGGCAAGAAGCTATTTCAAGGGGCAGCTTATTTGCCGTTGATCATTCCTGATATCGCGATCGCAGTCGCGACACTTGTTTTTCTAGCGGTAATTGCAATTCCTTTGAGTCTTTGGACGATTGTTGCCGCTCACGTTGTTTTTTGCTTAGCTTACATTGCTCTGGTTGTTTCAACGCGCCTCGTCAATCTCGATCCGCATTTAGAAGAAGCCGCTCTAGATTTAGGTGCAACTCCTTTGCAATCGCTCGTCATGGTGTTGCTGCCTCAGTTGATGCCTGCGATCGTATCGGGCTGCCTACTTGCCTTCGTATTGAGCATGGATGATTTTCTAATTTCAAGCTTTACAGCAGGCGGCGGCATCACAACACTGCCCATGGAAATTTTCAGCCGAATCCGCACCAGTGTGCGACCCGACATGAACGCATTAAGCGTCGTCTTAATGGTCATATCAGGCGGAATTGCGCTCCTTGCCGAAGTGATTCGATATCGCAGTGAGAAAAAGCGGTTTGTCTAAATCGGCTTTAGAAAAGTCTGCCGAAGTCTCACACGAAATGAAGCATCCAAATATTGTTCTTGTTGCGATCGCCAATTCTCCCAGGCGATCGCAATTTTTTCTTGCAAGCGATCGGCAAAAATCGGACAGGTTTTCTCGATCGGCTGATCCAACGTTTGATTCAGAAAGCTTTGTAGAATCACAGTGTCTTGGATTTGTCCCAAAATTTCTTGCAGCGCTCTAAAATTTTCTACTTGCGCTTTGTAGTCTTCTCCATAGAGTTCGGTGAATAGCTCCGTCTGATAGCGCACTCGTTTCATTTGCTTGCGGAGATCATGGAGCAATTCATTCTGCTGCAACTGTTCTCGAATCGATTCGGCAGTAATCGGCGCGAATCGACCGTCTTCGAGTCCAATCAACCAAGCAGGATGCAGCAAAATTCCATGAATTAACGGCATCAATACATCAGGCAGAACGTCCTGAATGGGAAGTTGTCCGATCGTTTGATAGCACGGCAATGCTAACCAATTTTCCATCTCCTGGCGAAAGGTTCGGTATTGCTTAGATTTCAGAGTTTTGGTGAGTTTTTTGAAATCGCGCGATCGCTGCTTCTGGAGCTTCTGCATTGATCGTTTTAATACCTTTTGCTCCGATTCTGGTAACCCTAACTGTGAGATCAATTCGAGTCGCAGCACATCTGAATCCCGGACAGCCCCCAGAATTCGAGCAAACTTGCGAATCTTAGCTTCACTTGCAGCTTTCGGCAGATCGGCGGCAAACCCAAACACCTGAATTGCCGTTCTCAATCGTCGCAATCCAACTCGCATTTGGTGCAGGGCTTCTGGATCTTGATCAGCCAAGACTTCTGCTTCGTGTTTGACTGACTTATTAAAATGTTTCTCGATCGCGCAATAAGCGAAATGGCTAAGCGTTTCCGATCGCGGTTTTACATGAATGTTCATCGCTAGTTTAATGAGAGGCTTAATGACTATTTTGAGTGTCTACCACGCTCAAAATCGAAACATCGCACTTAAGTTAATACTCGATCTTCATCATTAAGACTTTTCTCAATCAGATTTCATATCAACCGCAAAAAATTAATCATTAGATATAGACTCAGTAATTTTTCGGGCTTGATAGTCGAATTATTACCTTAACCGAGTATTATCCTTTTGTTACGCAAGGTGCAGTTTGAAGGTGAGAATGTCCAGATACAAATGTCCGTATTGTGAAAGAGCAACGATTTCTTGGGCACAGAAAATATTCTTATTTCCAATATTTCACCTAACATGCAGTACCTGCGGGGGGAAAGTTAGCGTCCCTTTTACTTCACTCTTTGCCGCAATGCCTCTGTTTCTCTGTTTCGTATTCAAGGGATCACCGATCCTCTTCATTCCAGCAGCAGGATTCATGATCATGATATCCACTTTTTGGATTCCGCTTCAGCGCCGCTAGAAGCAATTACAACGGGATTTCTTCAACCTCAGCAAGACTGAAGACTGCTTCGGAAGTTCCTGCTTCGGTCGATCGCTGACATCGCACGGCAAAACTACATTTGTCGCATTCCTCAGTGTGCGGAATCTGCGGGAAGGGTTGATTTTTCGTTTCATATCGATCGAGCCATTCATCAAGCTGGCTGATCAATCGAGTTAAACTTTGCCGCGTTTCTTCATGCTGTTTTGTACTGTAAGCCAATTTCAAACTCTGGGGCAATTCAGTCTCTCCTTTTGCCTGGAAAAACCAGTAACTCATAGAAATCTGTTCCGGTTGATAATCGCTCGTTTCCGCCAAAACAAACGGATACAAGCGAGACTGCCAATTTTGAGATAAATCCTTTCGAGCAGGCTTTGGATAAGTCTTCCAATCTAAAATTTGTGCTTCTAACTCCGTCAAAATCAGCAAGTCATAAACCACAGTGAGGAGATGCCCATTGAACTCCAGCGTCCGCAGATGTTCACTCTCTCGAAACCTTGGATTCTCAATTTGCAAAATCTTTGGGGCGGCTGCGGTAAACGCATGAAACCATTGACGAAGCTGAGGATCTTCTTGCAGAAAAGGCTCGATCGGTAAATTCATCTCCCACTGCTGCATCAGCGCATGAAACCGACTCCCTGCGGCAAGTCGCTCCTGCTGCTCTGGAGAATTAGCTGATCCCAACTGCTCAATATAAGTCTGTTGAAATTTGCGCGGACACAATTCGAGTAGATTCAAATGCCCTTGAGAGATTCGCATTAGTTCTTTGTCAAAACAAACACACTGCCTTCATTTCCACGCCCAATCCGTAGATCCTCATCCAGATAGGTGACATCAAGCCAGCCCTGTTGCTCCCGATTCTCGATTTTAAAGTCGATCGCAACAAACTTTCGCTCGGATTCTAGCTGTTGAATGAAGTAACTGGGCGATTGGTAATCCACCCAGCGCTGAAACCCGATCAGCGATCGCTCAAATTTTACATCGACTCGGCGATCAGAGACAGCGCGAAAGCTTGCCACAACCGAAACGATCCCATCTAAATAAGGCACACCCGAAACCTCAGCAATGTTATAAAGCTTCGCCTCTGGTGCGCGAATACACTGATAGACCTGTCCCAGTTTGAGTAAGGGAAATTGATCGATCCCCAAAATCCCGCGACTGCTTGTGTAGATCAATCGCCAATCGCCATCAAGCAAATGAATCGCTTCAAGCGGGCGAGGCGTTGGGTTGCGGTCTTCAAGCTGGGCAATCGCCGCAAGAATCGCTTGTTTGTCAGACTCTGAAGCGAGAATGCCGCGATTCGTTCCAGCGATCGCTTCAAGTAAAGCAGCTTTCCCGATCATGATGCTCTCCTAGCGTAAACAGAACTAATCGTAATCGCTCTCCACAACGCTGTTTCAGATTCAAAAAGTTTCTTAAATTCGCCGACCCAAACTTTCTGCAAAAAATCACTTGACAATTTCAGAAAAAAGTAGAGAATTCAGTGAATCTGAAACATAATAATGTGAAATCCAGCAGAATTGCTCGGATCAAAGCAAAATCAACGAACCCAATGTGTCCGTAAGTGGTACACTCTGGATGTTTCGGTCGATCTAAGATTAAAGTAGAACCCTTCTACTGTTGGAGTTACATACGTTCAATGATCTATAATCCCTCTCTACGTCAAGAACCCCGAACTCAACGTGCCGCTGTAATTCCTATGCAGCATGAATCGTCAATTCTCGACTGGTTAGAAAGTTCGGGTCGGCTCTTGGCACGCGACAACGCAGACTTCGACTATTTAGATGACGAAGAAGAAATCAACGAACTGATGGATGGCGAGAGCGGCAATGCGTTCGAGACTGACGATGACGATGAAGATTTGGATTTGGAAGATTAATGAATGTAGGGGCTAGATCTTGACGAGATTTAGTCCTTGCCCGACTTTATCAGTGGTGAAATGTGCGGAGTGAATTAAGAAACCTGTGGACGCAAAACTTTTTACAGGAAGAGCATTGAATTTTTCGGGAACGAAGCTATTCCTTCTACTCACAATTGGCATGACGATCGCAGCGATCTCGCTCGATTATTTTAATGGGCGGGTTTGGAGCCAGAGTGCATCGCTAACTTTCCCGATGTGGATGAGCGGACTGGCAACAGCAGGACTCGGCTTTTGGGCAGTTCCTTTCCTGAAGGCACTCAAAGCAGGTCAGATCATTCGCGAAGATGGTCCCCAATCGCATCTAAAGAAGGCAGGAACCCCGACGATGGGAGGAGCCTTCTTTGTTCCGGTTGCGGTCGCGCTGGGTCTGATTCTGTCGAATTTTTCTAGCGATGTGATTGCGGTTTCAGCATTAACGATCGCTTATGCGGCGATCGGCTTTTTCGACGATTGGCAAATCATTCGCCGCAAATCGAACAAAGGCATTTCGCCCAAAATGAAGATGGGGCTGCAAATCTCTTTTGCGGTTGCATTTTGTCTCTGGTTAGCACTGACGCATCCTGAAATTACCTCGATCGCACTGCCGCTCAATCTTGTTTTGCCGTTGGGATCGATCTTTTGGGCATTGGCATGTTTTGTTTTAGTGGCAGAAAGCAATGCGACGAATCTAACCGATGGCATGGATGGATTGGCAGGAGGCACAGTTGCGATCGCGCTTTTAGGGTTGGGGGCACTCGTTGCGCCAGCCCATGCTGATTTAGGTATTTTCTGTGCCTCTTTAAGTGGGGGGTGTTTAGGCTTTCTCGTTCACAATCGCAATCCTGCGAAGGTTTTCATGGGAGATACGGGATCGCTCGCGCTAGGAGGCGCATTGGCAGCAGTAGGACTCTTAACGAATTCGTTATTTGCTTTGCTGATTCTGAGCGGTTTGTTTTTTCTAGAAACGATTTCGGTGATTGCTCAGGTGACCTATTACAAAGCGACAAAAGATGCAAATGGCATCGGAAAGCGCTTGTTTAAGATGTCGCCATTCCATAACCATTTAGAGTTAACGGGTTGGACTGAGACGCAGGTTGTCGGCTGGTTTTATACTATTGCTGCCCTGCTTGCTGGCTTCAGTCTCGCAATTCACTAACTTTTCAATTCCGCACAAAAACTGCGATCGAGTCACAAAAAACTGTTATTATGTGACTCGACACTCTGGAGAGATGGCTGAGTGGTCGAAAGCGGCAGATTGCTAATCTGTTGTACGGTCTTGAACCGTACCGAGGGTTCGAATCCCTCTCTCTCCGTTCTAAAAGTTAATAGTTAGGGGAGTCAGTAAGAGCGATGAGAATCGAAGCACTTCACCTAGACCACTTCTGTGGATTCAAGAATTTGTACTTGAGTTCTCAAAGTCTAATGTGCTTGTTCTGCTTAGAGTCAATGGTGCTGGCAAATCTTCCATCCTCGAAAGTATCAGTCTTTGTCTTAACCTATTCGTTAATGAGCTAACTCAGCAGAAACCGATCGACAAACTCAAACAACAAGCCCCAACAGGAAATTGGTCAAGCGCCATTTTAGAGAAAGCGATTCAGACCGTGAGCCAACGTCACGATAACGCTCATCTTGAATATTTCCCTTATATTGTTTTCCATCTTAAAAAACGATTTGAACGGGCTAAAATGCCGTAATCAATTGATTTAATCTTGTATCTACCGTAAGTTACGAACACTGTAAATTCACCTTTTTTGATCGGAATCTTGTCGAAATGATTGTCTGTCCCAATTGCAATCATGCTAATCCTGATGGCGCAGTGCAATGTGAAGCCTGTTATACCCCTCTGCCCGTCTCGATCGCCTGTCCAAACTGTGGGGCTACCGTGCAAGCGGATGCCAGTTTCTGTGGGCAGTGCGGCTATAATCTGAAATCTGTGAGCGCTCCTATGTTATCGACTCCTGAATCATCGCTGCCTGATCCCCAAGACCTTCCTGATCCAGTTGTACCTGATCCCTTGATCCAGCCCGATCCGATCATTTTGCCAACAGAAACTGAGGCAATTCCCAACCCCATTCGTTTCCCTACTGAAGCCGAGGCAGCACCGCATCCAGTTGCCGCTCAACCTCCAGCATTCGCTACTCAACTTCAGCAATCCTTTGCCCGTCTATTGAATTTACAAACCAGCACCATTATCGAAATTCCGCCCAGTCTCACGGTCGTTCACATTGGCAAACCAAACGATCAGATTCCGCCAGATATTGATGTTTCTGGGTTTCCAAATTCGGAAATTGTCTCGCGAATTCATGCCGATATTCGAGTAGAAGGTGAAACCTACTACATTGAAGATGTAGGCAGTTCTAATGGAACTTACATTAATAATTCGCCGCTGCCGATGGGCAATCGCCATCGACTTAGACCGGGCGATCGCATTTCACTTGGCAAAGGCGACAAGATATCATTCTTATTTCAGACCTAACGTTTGCCCGTGACGATATAAGCGACTCGCTTGCCGATATTTGCTGCGTGATCTGCCATCCGTTCTAAATGGCGGATCACCAAAATTTGCAGCACGATCGGTTCAATAATCCCTTTGACATCCTGCTGATGCGCTAACAGTTTATAGAGCGTTTCATAATCAGAATCAACCGCATCATCTCGTTGACGCACATCCATCCCAGATTCTGCATTCAGGTCAGACAGCGACTCCAAACTCAGCGCTAACATCGCACGACAGCGATCGAACATTTGCAAAATCTGACCCATATAAGGCGATTCTGGATAGGGAAAAAGCTGAACTGCCACATCACCCAGGTTTTTGGCGTAATCTCCAATTCGCTCTAGATCCCTCACCAACTGCATCAAGGCGCTTAGAAGTCTGAGATCTTGAGCAACCGGAGACTGGAGCGCGATCAAATTCACACAATCGAGTTCGATCTGTTTGTAGAGGCGATCGATTTTTTTATCTTGTTTACTAATTTGCTCTGCGGCTTCAAGATTACGATCGAACAACGCTTCTCTCGCAAGACAGCACGATCGCTCAACCAAAGCACCCATTCTCAAAACATCACGCTGAATTCGTTTGATCTGGCGCTCGAAGTGGACTCGAATCGGTTCCTGACCTTCTGGCACGTTTCTATAAAGCATTGGGCAAACAGGGATATATTTTGGACAACCATCTGAGTATCAGGAACTCACCATTAGTTTCAGACGCTTCACTATAACAATATGGATTTGACTTGACAGGTATCCCAAAGAACGTTTCTATGTCTTTTCTATTTTAAGTGATCGAATTCGGAGAGATCCGGTACCCTTTAAACTTTCATAGTCGCGGCACACTGCCGATTTTTCCTAAGATAGATATGATTGCTAATCTCACTCCTGTTATGTTCTCTCCTGCTGAAGATTCTCTCAATATGGCATCTCACTCTCAAGGGCATAGTCTATTTGCTCAGTTGCGCAACCGATTTCCACAAGGTGCGCTGATTTCAGAATTGGTGCAGGTGCAGGATGGGCAGTTTGTCGTTCGCGCGATCGTCCAGGTGGGCACAACAACCCTGGCAACCGGAATGGCAGCCGCTGAAAAAATCGAAGTCGCCGAGGATCGAGCGAGAGTCAGAGCGATGGAGGTTCTCGGTATCTCACCGACAGGCGGATCAGCAACGTTTGATGTCTCTGCTCGATCGATTCTCGAAGCGCCAAAAGAAGTAGAACCCAATTTAGACACCCCGATTTCTTTCACACAGGTGGAGGCAGAAATTCCATTGCCTCCTGTTGAAGAGTTAGTGCCCGGAGCAACGGCTCCCAAGAAAGCCACGCGCAAGAAAAAAGAAGAGCCGCCTGAGATCGATTTTTCGGCTCCCGACTTTGAGTTACCCGACCTCAAATCTGCGCCGCCCGAATTCACGCGCGAATCTTTGCCGCCTGTAGTAGATTTTGCACCAGATTTTGAGGAAGATGAACTTCCAATGCCGGACCCGATCGACTTATCTGACGCGATCGCGCAAATCGGAACAGAAATCGAACGCATCGGCTGGACCAAGAAACAGGGCAGTACTTACCTACAAGACACCTACGGCAAGAAAACTCGGGCTGAACTCGACGAAGATGAACTGATCGAATTTCTGCATTATCTCAAAGCGCTTCCCAGTAAAAATAGCCAAATCCCCTTCTAAACCCTATGCCTTCGATTGCCGCGCAGCCTTACGAGTATGACCTTCCAACTGATTCCGAAGTCGCTTTGATCGTGATCGATATGCAGCGAGATTTTCTAGAATTAGGCGGATTTGGGGCAGCCCTTGGCAACGATGTCAACCTGGCTCAAGCAATCGTCCCAACCGTAAAACAATTGCTTGAAGGCTGTCGATCGCTGAATTTGCCAATTTTTCACACTCAGGAAGGACATCAGCCGGATTTGTCCGACTGTCCAAAGTCCAAGCTCAAGCGAGGAAAAGGAAATTTAACGATCGGCGATCAAGGCAAGTTGGGGCGCATTCTGGTTTTGGGTGAACCGGGAAATGAAATTATTCCTGAACTCGCTCCGTTGCCGGGAGAAATCTTGATTCCAAAGCCAGGAAAAGGTGCGTTTTACAATACAGATCGGTAGTGCTATTTAGGAAAGGCTGGAGGAAATAGTACAGCTAGCCTTCGCCATCTTTCGTCTCAGCGTCGCATTATAGTCATGCACAAAGTTCCAAAT
>JALOOO010000354.1 GCA_025454375.1 Leptolyngbya sp. Prado105
TCTTTCCAGACTTTGTGCGAATGAGTCGAGGCAATCGATCGTTTAATCCAATCCCTGAAACGGTCGAGTTGAATGTGCCGTACTTCTCTCAAAGGGACAATCCCCGGTTCTACTGGTCTACTTGTAATGTGACTGCGATCGCGATGTGCATGTACTATCTGGGCAAGCGAGCGCGTTGGGGAAGCCAACTCGAAGACGAACTGCTGCAATGGTGTATCAATAAGGATGGAGAAGGCTCTCAGATCAATCACAATACGTTGACAAATATGATTAATGCGTATGGGTTTGAGGGGATATTCGATACGAAGTGGACATTCCGAGACATCAAAGAAGAATTGATCAATGGTCGCCCAGTTGTGCTGTGTGGAATGTTCACATCCTATGGTCATATTGTGACTGTGATTGGCTTCACACCTAATGGATTTATTGTGAATGATCCTTGGGGAGATGCTTTGACAGGTTACTACAACACAGAGGGTCGGAAGTTACTTTATCCTTACGACTATACAAATCGGGTCTGTGGTCCTGATGGTGAAGTGTGGGCACATTTTATCCGACGTAAGTAATGGGTTTGGCTCCATTTATTATTTGGAGCCTCAAGCCTGCTTTTTCAGAATTTCTGGGGATCGTCTTGCGCTAGATGAAGCAATAAACAGCTGCGATCGAGCATTCTGAATGAAAAGCAAAAAAATCGCCTGTCGAATTGCTTCAACCAAGCGATTACCATGATGTTTGACCTTATAAAGACGTAAAAGCGCTTAAGCTCTTACGGTTGCGAGATGCAACGGGGGTTAGGCAACGACTAATGCGTTGAGTTTGTTCAAAATCGCATCAGTATTCTTCTTTGCATCGCCAAAAAGCATGTAAGTATTTTCTTTATAGAACAATGGATTTTCAACCCCTGCATATCCACTGCCCAAACTCCGCTTCAGCACGATCGCAGTTTTTGCCTTCCAAACTTCCAAGACAGGCATTCCCGCGATCGAACAGTCCGGATCTTCTACTGCACTCGGGTTCACAGTATCATTCGCACCAATCACCAAGACAACATCCGTCTCAGGAAAATCATCATTGATCTCGTCCATTTCGAGAACAATATCGTAGGGCACTTTTGCCTCTGCTAGCAACACATTCATATGACCTGGAAGCCTTCCTGCGACCGGATGAATGCCAAAACGAACCTGAACTCCGCGATCGCGCAATGTCTTTGTAATTTCAGAAATCGGATGCTGTGCCTGAGCGACTGCCATCCCATAGCCTGGAACAATAATCACACTCTTCGCACTGTCCAATCGCTCGATCGTCTCTTCGATCGAAATCTCTTTTGCTTCTCCAGTAATCTCTCTTGCCTTAGCACCCTTCCCAGTTCCAAAGCCTCCTAAAATTACGCTGACAAACGATCGATTCATCGCCTTGCACATGATGTAGCTCAGAATCGCACCACTACTCCCAACTAATGCGCCTGTAATGATCAATAAATCATTCGACAGCATAAACCCAGCAGCAGCAGCAGCCCAACCCGAATAGCTATTTAACATCGAAATCACGACGGGCATATCCGCGCCGCCAATCGCCATAACCAAATGCACTCCGAGAACGCCAGCTAGCCCGCTCATGATTAGCAACGCAGCAGTCGAATCATGACTCAAAAACTGCGACCCCAATGCAACACAAGCAACTAACACACCCAGGTTCAGAATATGCCGTCCCGGAATCATCAGCGGCTTACTACTGACCAAGCCTCGCAGTTTCCCAAACGCTACGATCGATCCTGTAAACGTTACGGCTCCAATAAATGTCCCCGCAAATACTTCAACTTGATGAATCGTTGCTTCTGCCCCTGTTAATGTTTGTGGCTGAAGATGATTTGCAATCCCCACCAACACAGCCGCCATCCCGACAAAACTATGCAACATTGCAACTAATTCTGGCATTTCAGTCATTGCGACTCGACCTGCCAACATTGAACCAATGATCGCCCCCGGCAAAATCACAGTTGCTAAAATCCCATACCCTGTCACATCACTCCGAAGCACAGTTGCTAGAAACGCGATCGCCATTCCTGCAATCCCGTACCCGTTTCCTTTCTGCGCCGTTTCCTGATTAGACAACCCACTCAAACTCAAAATAAACAAAGCACTCGCGGCAATGTACGCCACATTAGAAAGACTATCAAACATGGCTCACCTCTACTTCTGAAACATTTTGAGCATTCGCTGAGTCACCAAAAAGCCACCCACGATATTGATTGTGCCGATGAGAATTGCGATCGCGCCTAAAATCGTCGTCGCAGAATTTGCCGTGCCTGAAATCTGAAGCATTCCACCCAAAATGATGATGCCGCTAATCGCATTCGTTACACTCATCAAAGGGGTATGCAAAGCAGGCTTAACGTTCCAAATTACCTGCCATCCCACAAAACAAGCGAGAACAAACACAGTAAAATGACTCAAGAAAGATGCAGGTGCGATCGTTCCAAGTCCAAGCAAGATTGCACCTGATAGAATTGTCCAAACCCAGGTTGTAGCAGGCTTCTTGACCTGTTGCGATTCAGGCTTGATCTCAACTTTCGGCGGTTCTACTTTCGGAGCAGGTGGCGTTGGAGCTTTGGGAAAAGGCTCAACTTTTTCACCTTGATGCAGGACTAATGCACCCCGGATCACTTCATCCTCTAAGTCAACGCGATAGTTCTCATTCCTGCCCATATCATCTAGCAAATGGCAAAGATTTTTACCATAAAGCTGACTTGCTTGAGCCGCCATTCGACTGGGTAAATCTGTCAGACCAATAATTGTGACACCATGATGCCGAGAAATCTCACCGGGCTTTGTGACTTCGCAGTTTCCACCTTGTTCTGCTGCTAAGTCAACCACAACAGAGCCTTCTTTCATGCTCTCGACCATTTCTCTGGTGATTAAAGTTGGAGCTTTCTTTCCTGGAATCAGGGCAGTCGTAATGATGATATCGACATCCTTCGCCTGTGCTGCAAACAATTCCATTTCAGCTTTGATAAATTCAGGACTCATCGTTTTGGCATATCCGCCTTGTCCTGTGCCATCTTCCTCAAACTCCAGTTCAAGGAATTCTGCGCCTAAGCTCTCAACTTGCTCTTTCACAACGGGACGAGTATCGAAAGCGCGAACAATTGCACCGAGCGATCGAGCAGTTCCCACTGCCGCTAATCCCGCAACTCCCGCGCCAATCACCATGACTTTTGCAGGCGGAACCTTTCCTGCTGCCGTAATCTGCCCGGTAAAAAAGCGCCCAAAATGCTCAGCCGCTTCAATCACAGCCCGATATCCAGCAATATTTGCCATCGAACTGAGCGCATCCAACTTCTGAGCGCGACTGATCCGAGGCACCGCATCCATCGCCAGCACGGTCGCTTTACGATCGGCTAAATGCTTCACGAGTTCTGGATTCTGAGTCGCCCAAATAAAACTAATCAGTGTTGTACCTTCATGCAGTAGATCTACTTCATGTTTATTTAGATGCGAATTCCAAATCGGTGGACGAACTTTCAAAATTAAATCTGCATAAGACCAAAGCGTTTCGGCATCGACAATAATTCGACAACCTGCATCGATATAGGATTGATTTGAAAAATTTGCCGCTTCTCCTGCTCCCGATTCAACTAACACTTCAAAGCCGTATTTCTGCAAAATCTGAACTGTGTCTGGCGTTGCAGCGACTCGACATTCCCCATGATAAATCTCTTTTGGAATCCCAATTTTTCTATGCGTGGCGGCATGTTGTCCAGGTGTCCGTTCCGCCCCTGATTCTTTATCGATCGCGATCGTCATACCATCTCCTAATATATGGAGGTTTGTAACATCATGTCCCTATATTTCCAAGCTTTTCTCATTCATACTCGAAACACAAGATGAGATCCCTCCTGTGTTTCAAAAAGTAATTAACGAGGCAAACTTTCAGAAATTATAGAGTCAGTATATGAGGGATAGAATATAAGTTTTTATGAGTTTAGATATCTGAAGAAAATTGCGAATCAAAATTAAGAAAATAACAATAAATACATAGTTTTT
>JALOOO010000355.1 GCA_025454375.1 Leptolyngbya sp. Prado105
ATTCACCGTTTTATTGTGGCTTTGCTTGCCGAACGACTTCAGCATCGAGAGAATGAGCTAAGTCATCTTATGGAATCATTTTGAATGCTATATCAGTTTTTCCAGGATTTACAAGTCATTTGCCATCCGATAGATATTGTTCAAGTTGAAAGAACTGAAGCAAAACCTCTAAGGGAGTGTCAGGACTCGTTGGAGTAGTCGTGGTAATCGTGACGATCGTGGAAGGAGAGAGATACTGAAATACTTCTGTCCGTAACACTGGGATTGTAGTTTCCGGCAATCCCTGCAATTCCTGGTTAAGTCGCAGCAGCCGACTTTTAGCAAAATTTACTTGAAAATGGCAGCGCTTGAGTAATCGCTTGCGAATATTTTCAGCCAGATCAGGGTTTGTGCTTTCAAGATGTTGAATGGTTTTCTCCTGGAGAAGCGGTACAACATCAGGATTTTCTTCTAGAAATAGTAAACTTCCCTCATGATTGTATGCTTCGATCCCATCCATTCCTAATGTGCCTAAGTCTGCTAGGGCAAGAATTCGGCTGACGATCGATAACGGTTCACCTGCATAAAGCAAGGGTTGATAGATCGCTTGCTCTTGTCCATGATAGGTGCAGATTGTGGCTGTAATCGCCTGTTGAATTACAGCAATATCTGCATCTGTGAGTTTAGCTGTGCTATTTTGCTGGTCTAGCTGATCGTTGAGTTGCCGAATCAGGTGGATCAGTTGCTCGATCGTAATCATTTCGCTGATACCCGGTTTGCGCTGTCGAGCCGTATGAATCTCAGGAGTCGCGTCAAACTGCTGCACCATATCATGCGCGATCGCACAGAAATCGAGCAGCAATTGAGTTCGAGATAGATCGAGGCTGGAGCTTAGAGCAGGGGCAACCACGGCAAAAATCTGCTGTGAGCGTCGCTGAACTGCTCGGATATGGATTTCATTGTGGTAGAAAAGCTGTTTCTCGATCGCTTCTCGGTTAAATTGCTTGAGAACAATACTACTCAGGTACTCAATTGTTTCAGTAATCGTTTGGGGAAGGTGAGACGAATCGGTTAAATCTAATAAATTGGGCTGTTCGTCTCCAGACATAAATTTCGCTCCGCAGACACGGATCTTATTATCGATCTCCGATAGATTCGTTGCATATGCCTTTTGTCAGAGGTACGCCCAAGTTGTTAAACCCGATGCAAGATCTTAGCAATCTCGCTGATTAAAGTGATAGGTTCGATCGGTTTTGCTAGATGCTGCTGAAATCCAGCCTTCAAAGCTTGCTGTTGATTGATCTCTCCCGCATAAGCCGTCAGTGCGATCGCTGGAATTTGCCCACAGGGGAGCGAAGCCGAAGCTCTAACCTGCTGAAGTAGCGTATATCCATCCATGTCTGGCATTCCAATATCGCTTAAGAGAAGGTCTATCTGAGTCTGGGTTAAGACTGAAAAAGCTTCCCTTGCAGAAGCAGCCGTTCTGACCTTTGCGCCAGCTTGCTCTAGCACAAACACAGTAAATTCTCGTGAATCAGGCTCATCATCTACCACTAATATTTTGAGTCCAGCTAAGTTGATCGCGGTTTCTGAAGAAGCTGGAATTTGATGAAACTCTACTTGCGTCACCATCAGCGGCAAATTCACGGTAAACGTCGCGCCCTTGCCTTCTCCTGCACTATCAGCCGAAACCGTCCCGCCATGAAGCTCTGTGAGATATTTGACGATCGCAAGTCCTAACCCCAGCCCACCAAATCGACGAGTCGTTGCACCATCTTCTTGGCAAAAATAGTCAAACACGTGCGGCAAGAAAGCGGGATCAATTCCCTTGCCACTATCGCAAATCGTAATCTGAGCGTGATTGCCGTTCGGTTCGAGGCGCACTGTCACCTGTCCTCCTTCAGGCGTGAACTTGACTGCATTCGAGAGAAGATTCCAGACAATCTGCTGCAAGCGAGTCGCATCTCCAGAGACTGGATTGAGATCAGCGTCTAACCTGATGTTTAGAGTAATCAACTTCGCTTCGGCTGCGAGTCGAACAGTTTCAATTGCGGATTGAACTGTCGAGCCAAGATGAACTGAACTTGCATTGAGACGGAGCTTACCCTGTAAAATCCGCGAGACATCAAGCAAATCTTCAATCAGTTCGGATTGTAATTTCGCATTTCGCTCAATTGTTGCGATCGCTTTTACGGTTTTGTCTGGGCTGAGATTGCCTGTTTTTAATAGCTTCGACCAGCCCAGAATCGGATTGAGCGGTGAGCGCAACTCATGAGACAGCACTGCGAGAAACTCATCTTTGATCCGGTTCGCTTGTTCTGCTGCTGCTCGTGCGGCTTTTTCTCGATGCAACAACTGTTCTCGTGCGGCTTCTGTTTGCTGTCGCTCTAGTTCAGTTGCAATTCGCAGTGCAAAAATGGGCAGGAGCGATTCTACTAATTGAACATTGTCGAGCGGTTTACAATCCATCACCCCGAGTATCCCTAATGTAGTCCCATATGAGTCAAAAAAAGGAATGGCAACATAACTCTCGATCTCGAATGGTTTTAGTAAAGGCGCATCTGGAAAGAGAGTTTGAGCATTTTGAGGGTAGCAGCAGATTTTGCGTTGCTGAATCACTTCCCAGCAAGGAGTGTTTTCTAAGGGATACTCGAAATTTTCGACCACTTGACCCTTGACGCAGGTTGAGATTGTTCTTAGCTGTCTAGTCTTCTCTTCAACCAGCCCAATATACACGTAATCTGTATCTAATACTTGAGAAAAGTGCTGCACTAAAGCATCAAAAAAAGCTGCCCCTGTGAAGGTTGCAACTCCTTTTGTAATTTCTAGTAATGCCGTATCGATTTGAGCAATCCGCTGTGCTGCGAATCGCAGTTCTAATTCATCGACTACCATGGTTGCAAGATCGACGAGTGTTGCCTGTTGGTCAGCACTCAGCAGTTGTCGAGGTTGAGTGTCTAGTAAGCAAAGTGTACCGATATTAAAGCCGTCTTGAGTTAAGAGCGGCGCACCTGCATAGAATCTAATCCCCGGTTCGCTCCGGACAAAAGGGTTACAAGCAAAGCGATCGTCTTGTCGCGCATCCGGAATAATCAGGGGTTCATCCACTAAGACCGCAAAGCTACACAGGGTTTCATCACGCGGTACTTCACGAGCGTCAAAGCCGATGCAGGACTTAAACCAAGCTCTCGATTCATCGACGAGAGACACTAATGCGATCGGCATGTCGAACAGCCTTGCCGCAAGAGCAGTAATGCGATCGAAGGCTATTTCTGGAGGAGTGTCGAGGATTTGATAGCGATGTAGGGCTGCTAGCCGTTCTGAATCATTGGGAGGAATGGGCGAGGTCAAGGTTTGGGGCAGTGAGTTGGACATAGATATCTATAAGTCTATCTCCCGCATTGGTAGAGTTGCTGCCAATTTGGATTACAGGTAAGTTAGAGCGAAATGAACAGTTTAGCATGTATCAAACGAGCGAAATGTAGAGTGAGTCGTCTCTATCTCTAGTTGTATGAGTGAGGCTTGTGCAATTAAACAGTCGATTGGCACGTTCTTTTACTGCGGTGCTGACCCACCCCGATTTTAGTCTAGGACGAGATAGAACGAAGCGAGGAATCTTCAACTTAATTCAGCAAGCCCTACTGGTATTGCACAGTCGATCTCGCCTCAGCAGAACTTTGCAATCGACTCTCACCTATCGGAAGCTTCACTATAAAAAGCGCACCCTGTCCAGTCCCCGCACTTTGGACTTCGATGATTCCGCCATGCAGTTCGACAAGATGCCGCGTGATCGCTAAGCCTAACCCTAGCCCTCCAATTTTGCGCGTACTTGAGGCATCTTCCTGACGAAAAGAGTCAAAGACATAGGGAATAAAATCAGGCGAAATTCCCACCCCTGTATCTTGAACAGACAATAAAGCAGTTCGACCCTCGCAACTCAACTGTATTTCAATTCGCCCGCCTTCTTGCGTAAATTTAATCGCATTCGTCAGCAGGTTCCATACAATCTGCTGTAGACGGGTCGAGTCCCCACAGATGGTTATAACTGCATCGGGTTGGAA
>JALOOO010000356.1 GCA_025454375.1 Leptolyngbya sp. Prado105
TAGGAGCGACGAATGTAGCGATCGGTGGAGTTGATCAAAGCATGTCATTGGTAGTTTTCGGGCTGAGTACGGTAACAGTTGCCCTAGGTTTGCGCTGGTGGCATTATGCACATCGCCCCAGCCCGGTCCAAGTTGCATCAGAACCGCCTGCAAAAGTTCCGATGCGATCGTTACCTGAGCGATCGTCGCGTCCTCCATTGCCAGATTTATCCCGTTCAAGAGGTTCACACTAACCGCATTGAAACAGGATTAACACCCGACTAATCCCATCTTCAGGGTTTTAATAATCGCCTGTGTCCGGCTCGCCACGCCCAATTTGCTAAAAATCGCGGTCAAATGCGCTTTTACAGTTGCAACAGAAATAAATAAATGGGCTGCAATTTCTTCATTAGAAGCACCCTGCACGAGCCAATGCAGCACCTCCTGCTCTCGCTCTGTCAAATGCAGCTTCGATTTTGCCTCTGAAACCTGCCCGTTGTAGAACCGGAACGTTTGAAAAAACCGAGTTGCAAGCTCTGGTGACAAGTAAATCTGATTGCTCAATACTGTCTCCATCGCCTTGAACAACTGCGTCGCCAAATCATCCTTGACCACATATCCATTTGCCCCAGCCCGCATCGCACGAAACACCCATTCATCCTCCTGATGACCCGAGAGAACCAAAATCTGCGATCGCTGTTCGAGCTTCAGCAATTCGGTCAACGCCGCAATTCCATCTCCCGTTGCCAATTCCATATCTAAAAGAATCAACATCGGATGCTGTTCGGCTGCGAGGTGAACGGCTTGTTCTACCGATGCCGCCTCCCCAATGACGGTAAAGCGTTGATCATTCGTCGTGTTGTAGAACTGTAGCAAGGTTTGTAGACCTTGGCGAAATCTTGCATCATCATCGACGAGCAGGACAGACACTTGCTGTTGAACAGTAGTGGAGATGGACATGGTGAACTCTTAAAAATGGAACCGTTAGATCGAAGGCACGATCGATAATTTGGGGCTATGCCGAGGCAGCGAAAAAGAAAACTTCGCACCGCCTGATGGCAAATTGCTTGCCCACAGCCGACCATTATGCGCGTGAATGATCTTTTGAGCGATCGAAAGTCCTAATCCTGTCCCACCCGGACGACGAGAATAGAACGGCGCAAACAAATTTTCTAAATCACTCTCTGATAATCCTGTCCCCCGATCGCAGATTTCGATCAGAATTTCTTGATCTGATACCTGCCAGACGCATTCGATTTCGCTAGATTTGGGGCTGAAATGAATTGCATTTGAAATCAAGTTATCAAAGACCTGCTTGAGTTGCCATGCGTCTACATCGACCCACATCGGACTGTGTGAATAGGTGACACTCACCTGCTTCTCGACGAGCCACGGCTGCAATTGCTTCACGCTTTCGCCCACAAGGTCACTGAGATCATGCTGAGCAATTCGCAATGGCTTTTGTTTCACCGTCAACTGCATTAGATGACGGCTGATGTCTTGCATCGCAGCCTGGATCGAATCGAGATACGATCGCGATTGTTTTTCCGCAACCGTCGCCAGTAGCATCTCTGTATAAATTTGAATTAACGCGATCGGGCTTTTGACCTGATGCTCAATCTGATTGTTTTTTTGCTCGATTTGTTGATATGCCTGACGTTGAGTCGCGAGTTCTCGCACGGCTGAGAGATGATAGCTCAAGAGGTTGGCGCAGTTTTCAATCAATCTTTTCTGCTTTGCGGTGAGTAGCTTGGGAGTTCCGAGGAGGAGATATTCCGGCTTTGTCGGGCTAATCGGACAGGCATAAAATCGCGGCTGCGACTTGGTAAAAACCTTGATCAATCGCCCGATCGAATTTTTGATCCACCAAGATTCGGAAGCCAAAAATGCTTGAGCCTCCGCATCTAAACCTGAGAAAAATTCTCGCCCGTAGAGAAAACATTGGCGTTTTGATTGTTCTGGAGAATGGAAAACTAACCGAATCCCAAGCTCCGGAAATTGAGACAAAATTTGCTCAATTTGGAGTCGGCAAAACACTTGAAGGGGACTTTCAGAAATCCCTGAAGGCTCAATCGTATCGGATACGATCGCAGAAGAAAACCGCTTGAATGAATGGACAGCTTGCATAACACCACAAGAATCCGAAAGTTAAGGAAACACAACAAACCTACGCGAAAAATCGCGCTCCTTTTGCTCGTGATCAAATAGGATCAGTTACAAGTCAGGCACATTGATAAAAAACCATACTTTTGGTTGATCCAGAGTCCGAAAAGTCCTCAAAATTCCCACGAATTCTAATTAATTTCTCAGTAATTTCCCGGAGGGATTCAATTTATCTAACACATATTCTATGAATACTCGATTTCGAGCTAGCAATCTTTTGAAAGTTTTTTCATCTTTTGACCGCTGCATCCTGGTTCTACTGATCAGAAGACTGAACTTCGACTTACGGCTAGTGACTTCCTTCGATCGACCTTAACTCACTTCTTGAATTACCCCACAGCATCATGATTTCTGCCATTTCTAAAACGCTGGCATCCGTTCTTGCGATCGAGACTTCGCTACCTGGAATTGAGCAAGTGGATTTTAACCCACCTTCCGATGCTCTCTCTGGCAAGGCAACTCTGAATATTTATTGCTACAACTATTGCTGGGACGAGAAGAAACCTCTGCGATCGCAAGTCGATCTGGCTTTTGTCATTAGTGCTTGGGATACTCCAGCTTGGGGAGAGCAAGCCCTATTATCAGAAGCTTTATCATCGTTGCAAAATCATCCTCAGCTTGAGGCTCAGTTTTTATCCGCAGAATTGGAGGAGGCGCGATCGCTCTCGATCGAGGTGAATTCGATTCCAGCAATTGAGCCTGTCGTGCTGTGGGAATCGCTCGGGTTGCCGATGCGTCCGGCGCTGTATGTGACGGTCAAGGTTCCGAGCTAAAAAGGTGGGGAAACCCGCACTTAGCAAAATAGAGACGCAGGGCACAATCATCGCGCACAATAAAATGCGTTGCACATAAACAGAATTTCTCCTTAAGCCTATGACCACCATCCTAGAGCAGGGGAATATCTCAATTCATACTGAGAATATTTTCCCAATTATCAAAAAATGGCTGTATTCAGACCACGAGATTTTCTTGCGCGAACTCGTTTCTAATGCCGTTGATGCGCTACAAAAACTGAGCATGGTATCTCGTTCGGGTGAGTTTTCAGGCGAGTTGGGCGAGTCGGAAATTGTAATTACGATCGACAAAGCCAACCAAACGCTCGCTATCTCAGATACCGGGATTGGCATGACGGCGGATGAGATTAAAAAATACATTAACCAAGTTGCATTCTCAAGCGCGGAAGAGTTTGTGCAGAAGTACCAGGCAAGTGCTGACCAGCAAATCATTGGTCACTTTGGGCTGGGATTCTATTCGTCGTTTATGGTGGCGAAGCAGGTCGAAATCGAGACTTTGTCCTACAAAGAAGGTTCACAGGCGGTCAATTGGATTTGTGACGGCTCGACGGAGTTTAAACTGTCAGAATCAACTCGATCGACAAGAGGCACAACGGTTAAACTTCACCTACAAGAAGAAGAACTTGAGTACTTAGAGCCTTACCGAATTCGCCAGTTAATTAAGACGTACTGCGACTTTCTCCCCTTCCCGATTAAGCTCGAAACGCTTGCATCTGAAGGTGAAGAGGAAACGGCTCCAGAGCAAATTAACCGTCAAAAAGCCCCCTGGAAAGAATCGCCCAGCAATCTCACCCAGGAAGATTATCTAGAGTTTTATCGCTATCTCTATCCGTTCCAGGATGAGCCGTTGCTGTGGGTGCATCTCAATACAGATTATCCATTTGTCGTCAATGGAATTCTCTACTTCCCGAAACTAAAACCGGAGGTCGATGTTAGTAAAGGTCAGATCAAACTGTTCTGCAATCAAGTCTTTGTCAGCAAGCTCTGTGCCGGGCCGACTTTCTACCAAGGCGAATCCACTTTAGATCCACGAGTGTATTCTCAAACCGATTTGAAAA
>JALOOO010000357.1 GCA_025454375.1 Leptolyngbya sp. Prado105
AATCACATCCCCGCTATAATTAAAAATGGCTTCGATGCGGTCTTTGGCATGTTTCAGTTCGGCAGTGCGGTTTTTGACACGCTGTTCTAATAATTCATGTGCCTCGGTTAAGGCTTTTTCGGTTATCTTCCGCGTGGTGATGTCTTTGACGATGCAGTTGGGTGAGCGGGGGAATCTGCTGAAGATTAATGCAGAAGCTGCAAATCTCTTTTTACTCGATTCTCCTGTGTTAACAGAGCCTGAACTGGATCAGATTCGTCACTCTGGTTTGGCGACTGCCAATCTTTCGACATTGTTTGAAGTAGCAGCAGGTCCAGACGGGTTGAAAGCGGCGGTGGCTCGTCTCTGTGATCAGGCTGTTGCAGCAGTTCAGGCAGATCAAAAGATTTTAGTTCTGAGCGATCGCTTAGATTGCTCAGGCAATTTAACTCAACTCAGCGCAGAACATAGCTATATTCCTCCAATGTTGGCAGTTGGAGCGGTTCATCATCATTTGATCCAGAAAGGCTTACGCATGAAAGCTTCTCTGATCGTAGATACGGCTCAAGCCTGGAGTACGCATCATTTTGCTTGCTTGATTGGTTATGGTGCGAGTGCTGTTTGTCCTTACTTAGCATTGGAATCAGTTCGTCAATGGTGGTCAGATTCTAAGACTCAAGCCTTGATGGAACGCGGAAAAATCAAATCTGCCAGCATTGCGACTGCTCAAGCGAATTTTAGAAAAGCGATCGAAGATGGCTTGCTCAAGATTCTCTCGAAAATGGGAATCTCGCTGCTTGCTAGCTATCAAGGCGCACAGATTTTTGAAGCGATCGGGATTGGGGGTGATTTACTTAATACCGGATTTTTTGGTACGGCTTCGCGTTTAGGAGGCTTGACCTTAGCAGAACTTGCTCAAGAAATTCTCTCCTTCCACAGCAAGGCATTCCCTGAACTGACGACTAAAAAGCTGGAAAACTTTGGCTTTGTGCAATACCGTCCGGGCGGCGAGTATCACATGAACAGTCCAGAGATGGCAAAGCACTTGCACCAAGCCGTCAGAGCTAAAAATCCTGACCACTATGATCTCTATCAAAAACATTTAGCAGGTCGTCCGCTGACTGCATTGAGAGATTTGCTCGACTTTCAGAGCGATCGCGCTGCAATTTCTATCGACGAAGTAGAACCCGCAACTGAAATTGTGAAACGCTTCTGTACAGGGGGAATGTCGCTGGGTGCGTTGTCTCGCGAAGCGCATGAAGTGTTAGCGATCGCCATGAATCGCATCGGCGGCAAATCCAACTCAGGTGAAGGCGGCGAAGATCCAGTTCGATACAAAGTTCTGAATGAAGTCAATGACGGATCATCTCCGCTGTTACCTCACCTGAAAGGACTGCAAACTGGAGACACTGCAAACTCTGCAATCAAGCAAGTTGCATCGGGTCGGTTTGGCGTGACTCCTGAGTATTTGATGAGTGCTAAGCAAATCGAAATCAAGATGGCTCAAGGCGCAAAGCCCGGTGAAGGCGGACAATTACCCGGACCAAAAGTGAGTCCTTACATTGCGCTGCTTCGTCGATCGAAGCCTGGAGTTACTTTAATTTCGCCGCCGCCACATCACGATATTTATTCGATCGAGGATCTTGCTCAACTGATTTTCGACCTGCATCAAATCAATCCACTGGCTCAGGTGTCTGTGAAACTGGTTGCAGAAGTCGGAATTGGAACGATCGCAGCGGGGGTTGCTAAAGCGAATGCTGACATCATTCAAATCTCTGGACATGATGGCGGGACTGGCGCATCTCCGCTTAGCTCGATCAAACATGCGGGCAGTCCGTGGGAATTAGGACTAACCGAAGTGCATCGAGTCTTGATGGAAAATCAATTGCGCAATCGCGTGATTCTTCGAGTCGATGGTGGCATCAAAACGGGCTGGGATGTCGTGATGGGCGCATTGATGGGGGCTGAAGAATATGGTTTCGGCTCGATCGCGATGATTGCCGAGGGCTGCATTATGGCTCGAATTTGCCATACCAATAGCTGTCCGGTCGGCGTTGCAAGTCAAAAAGAAGAACTGCGCAAACGCTTCCCTGGAACACCTGAGCATGTGGTGAATTTCTTCTTGTTCATTGCAGAAGAAGTGCGATCGCTCCTTGCCCGTTTAGGTTACAAATCTCTCAATGAGATGATTGGACGTGCTGATCTGCTGAAACCTAGAGCAGGTAAGAGCTTGACCAAAACTCAATTACTTAATCTAGATTGTTTGACTCAGTTACCTGATACCAAGAGCGATAGAACTTGGCTAAATCACGAAACGGTTCACAGCAATGGCGTTGTTCTAGACGACCAGTTGCTCAATGATCCAGAGGTGCAAGCTGCGATCGCCAATCAAGGCGACGTAACGAAGTCCGTGAAAGTGATCAATACGGATCGAACCGTTGGAACTCGAATCTCTGGCGCGATCGCGAAACAGTACGGCAACTCTGGCTTTGGGGGGCAAGTCACGCTCAACTTTACAGGAGCCGTCGGTCAAAGCTTTGGTGCATTTAACTTGCCTTGCATGACCTTGAATCTCGTCGGAGAAGCAAATGACTATGTTGGCAAAGGAATGCACGGCGGCACGATCGCGATTAAACCTTCGCTAGAAGCAACTTACGACCCCTCTCAAAACGTGATCATTGGTAACACTTGCCTTTATGGTGCAACAGGCGGCAGACTCTTTGCGAATGGACAAGCAGGCGAACGTTTTGCGGTGCGAAATTCGCTGGCAGAAGCCGTTGTCGAAGGAGTGGGCGATCACTGCTGCGAATACATGACGGGCGGTGTCGTCGTTGTTCTCGGTCGTGCGGGTCGCAACGTTGGGGCAGGGATGACGGGAGGACTCGCTTACTTCCTAGACGAAGAAGGAAGCTTCCAAGAGAAAGTCAATCCTGAAATTGTCAAAGTTCAGCGAGTCACTGCCCCTGCGGGTGAACAACAGTTGCGAGAACTGCTCGAAGCGCATCTCGAACATACAGGTAGTCCGAAGGCGAAGGCGATTTTGGCGAACTTTGCTAAGTATCTGCCGCAGTTCTGGCAGGTGGTTCCACCGTCTGAGAAAGATACGCCAGAAGCAAATCCTGATGTCGAGAAGGTAGCAGTCTCAGCTTAAGGAGACATGAAGCGCGATCGTAATCATTGTTGCGATCGCGCCTTTTCCTCTTGAGTCAAACGGGCATCGATTTTCAACAAAAGATCGAGTGTAAAACAGTTTTAGCGCTACAATGTTTCTCTGGCGCATGGCGCGTCCACATCTGAACCATTGACAACTTGGGAACTTAACTTCAAATGGCAACGATTCAACAGCAAAAAATTCGCATTCGCTTGAAGGCGTTCGATCGACGGTTACTCGATACATCCTGCGAAAAGATCGTCGATACCGCAAACCGCACGAATGCTACAGCAATTGGACCAATCCCCCTTCCGACTCGTCGCAGAATCTATTGCGTCCTGCGCTCTCCTCACGTTGACAAAGACTCACGTGAGCATTTTGAAACTCGAACCCATCACCGATTGATTGATATTTATCAGCCTTCTTCTAAGACGATCGATGCCCTCATGAAGCTTGATCTTCCCGCTGGCGTTGATATCGAAGTGAAACTATAGACAGGTTGAAGGATGTGAGTCGAATCGCATCCTTTAATTTTTTTGATATGTTTACATTTCTCAATAACAGATCCGTTAGAGTAGAGTAAGCACCCTCAATCACAAGTTTGCAGAGCATGACATCATCGATCTCGGTTCGTGAACTCCCCCTGTTTCCTCTTCCCGACCTGGTACTTTTCCCAGGTCGCCCCCTTCCTCTTCACATCTTCGAGTTTCGCTACCGCATGATGATGAACACGATTCTGGAAAGCGATCGACGATTTGGAGTATTAATGTGGGATCCCGTTAAGGGACAGCCTGCTCCGGTGGGATGCTGTGCTGAGATTGTTCAGTTTCAGCGGTTGCAAGACGATCGCATGAAAAT
>JALOOO010000139.1 GCA_025454375.1 Leptolyngbya sp. Prado105
ATTCAGCGACACTTTGATATGTCCGCCTTGAATCATGTAGCTCGATACACTGTAGAACTGATTTGCATTGAATGTTGCTCGCTCATCGGGTCTAAGCTGTGACGAATCAACTGGGCGCTTCTTGATAATGGTATCTCGTAAAGCAGTGACCGTAAGAGAACTCGAATCATACGGGATTTCGCGACCGTTGCGTTTAAGCTGAGCATACTGCCAGAAGATAAAGCCGCGATTGCCAAAGCCCGGAATCGCATCTTTGAGCGTGACCCTAAAATGTCCGCGAGTAAAGGCATATCCTACAATTTGAAACACCTGCCCTTCGAGGACCTGAGTTCTCTGATTTGCGGCGAGCGCTGAAGAATCTGCTGGAGAAGTCTTCATGAATGCCGTTTTGGTAATTAAAAGCTGTGCTGCAAGCGGGATATCCGGAACATCATCGAGTGAAAATCTGAGAATCTGTGGTCCTTTTGTGAGTTGCACATGATCTTCGTAGAAGTAGCCGAAGTTACCAATCGGAGCGATCGAGCTTGCTAAATCTAATTTCAAATGCCCATCAATGAATCCATATCGATTCACAGTGTAGGTCTGTCCCGCTTTGACTAAAATCTTTTGCTGATTGTTCAATTGAGCCGAATCATCCGTTGAAACTTTGAAGAAGGTATCTCGGAGCAATTTCACTGTTAAAGCCTGTCCAACCGTCAACGGATCGCGACTCACTGTAATGTGAAACACGCGATTCTCAACAAGCTTATTACTGGCATCAAAGCCTCTCAACCTCAACCAACGCGCACCCGGTGTTGAAAAACCGCGTGGCATTGCGACTTGCCAGGTTCCATTATTGAGCGTTACGCCTAAGTTGAATTTATCCTCTGCCATCACTGTAATGCGTCGGATACGTCGAGCATCATAACTACCTTTGAGGACAACAGGCTTATTGACTAAAACTTCTTTCGGTCCTGCGTAGGTTGGGGGCGCACTGCCGCCGCCGGAGGTTAGCGATTCTGCCGCGATCGTTGTATCAGTCATGTGGGTATCCCTGAATCAATTCGGACAAGTTCGCTTCTTAATATACTTACGCTTTTTTCAGAGCAAAAAAGAATCTGACGATCGAGAGATTTATCGATCGTCAGATTCAAGAGGTTTAAGATTCTACGTGAGCAAATTGAATCAATCTGAACCTTTACTTGGCGAATAGAATTCGCTGGACTGATTTAATTCCCGCTTCTACGCCCCGATCGCCTGCAAGATATCTGTCGCATGGGTGTCGGTTTGAATCGTCGTAAAGACCTGAGCGATTTTGCCATCTGCTCCAATCACATAGGTCACTCGTTTCGAGTAGCCCCCACCATCGACATCGTATGCCTTGGTAATGGTGCCATCCGTGTCTGCCAATAGCGGGAACGGTAAGCTGAATTTCTCAGTAAAGCGCTGGTGCGAGGCTTCGTCATCCATGCTCACACCGAATACTGGAATTCCTTTGCTCGTGTACTGCGCATAATTATCGCGGAAACCGCAAGCTTCTTTGGTACAGCCCGGTGTGTCATCTTTCGGGTAGAAATACATCACAACCATTTGACCCGCGTACTCAGAGAGCTTCACGGTATTGCCGTTCGTATCTTTGACAGTAAAATCTGGGGCGGTATCGCCTACATTTAGCGGCATCGATCTGACTCCTTGACAAAATTAATTTGCTTTACAAATTGTAATCTCTTTAGTTCTGCGATTTAATTTGAATTGAAGATCGCTTTCAAAAGCATTGTATTTTGAGAGAAAACAAAAAATCGCAATTATGAAAAAGCTCCTCCATTCTCTGTGTATGGGGTTGCTGCTGGCAATGGTGTTATTCACCTCTCTGTCTGTGGCTCCTGCCTACGCTACTAGTTTATATGAAGTACCGCCTGTCTCTGAGGAGACAAGAGTGATCGATTTAGGCGATATTATCAGTCGCTTCAATGAAGGGAAACTGACAGAGACGCTGAGTGACCTGGCAGATAAAACAGGTCAAGAAGTGCATTTCGTGACGATTCGCCGTTTAGATTATGAAGAGACGATCGAGACGTTCACGAATAAGCTTTTCCAGCAGTGGTTCCCAACTTCTGAGGCGGGTGCGATGCAGACGATCGTGGTGTTGGATAGTCTGACGAATAACTCGGCGATCGTGACGGGCGAGCAGGTGAAAGCCTTGATGTCGGATGAGATTGCCAAGAGTGTGGCTCAGGAGACGATGCAGGTTCCTTTGCAAAAGGGCAATCGCTATAATCAGGCATTTTTGGATGTCAGCGATCGATTGGTCGCAGTATTGTCGGGTGAGCCTGATCCAGGTCCGCCTGTGATTGTAGACAAAGTGGATACCGAGGGAACATTTGCAACGCCTGAAGAGACGGCACAGAGTAATGCAGTTCCTTGGGTAATTGGGTTGCTAATTGCAGCGACAGTGATTCCGATGGTGACGTATTACTGGTATGTGCGATAGGGCAGTTTCAGACCGTTGGGGGATTTCTTAAAATTTTGAACCCCTGACTGTCGCCCTTGCTAAAGCAAACTATACCTAACTAAAGATTCTCTTAAGCTTTCTTACGCCTCCTGGCAGATTTGTCAAGAACTGCTGACCAATTAAGCTGCTATAAGCATCAGAAATCAGTTGGGGCTGCTCTAACATGGACGTTTCCGGTCAATGCTTTATTTGTTCTCACAAATTACTTTTGCAGATTCAGCAACGAGAGATATGTTTGTACTGTAGTCATTGCCGAGAATTCTTTCCAACTTCATTTCAGCAGCAGGTTAATCAGATCAACCAGATGAGACGCGCAAAGATCGCTGATGTCAAACAGCCTTGTTCTGTTTCGCGATCGCACATTGCATTGAATCGTCAGAATCCTAACCTAGAGACGATTGCTGAAGCTACCGGGCTGACAATCGAGCAAGTTCGATCGCCCATTTGAGAGCGGGATCTAGCTCGATCGCTTCATCGATAGATCAGAAGGTAGGTCGGGAATTGCGCCGATGAGATCGCTTTCGGCTTCTAGTAAGGTTGTCGAGTTGGTCGTCTTGGGATGGCGACTGACGAGAAATTCAACAAAATCTAGGACTTCTTGTTGAGCTTCTGGTGGAAGTGTGCGGAGTTGTTTAAGAACTGCTTGTTCAATAGTCATCGTTTGTCGCGAGAGAAGAGATGTACTATTATGGCGCGATCGCATATTCTCGTAGCGATCGCAGTTCTTCGGCTTGAGCCTTCACGGGGCTGATTTTTGAATTTTACCGCGGAGTTCGATCGCCCGTTTGAGAGTGAACTCTGACTTGATACTTAATCAGGCAAGTGCATACCAATACTTTGCCACAGCTAACGAATGGGATTAATGACAATGCCAAGATTGAGCGTTGTCCATATTCTGTCACTGGTGAAAGCAGGAAGTTGTAAGTGAATTGCTAGGGCAAGACAAGCACGATCTCCCAAAGATAAGCCGATCGATTGAGTCGGTAGACGCAGTTTTGCGATCGTACAGGCTAATTCTTCATCGACTGAATGAATGTGTAGAACGTTGTTTAACAATCCTTGACTAACTAGCTGATTGGTTACATCATCTGGATCTTGTCCACGTTCTGCCAGTTTCGACAATGTTTCTGCCCAATTGATCGAACTTATCACTGCTCCTTGAACTAAGGTGCTGGCAACCACATTGGCTCCTAATTCTCCTTGAAGATAGGCTAAAAGGGCTGAAGCATCCAAGACTGAATTTGCAGGCGTTGCCATGCTCAATTCTCCGTCTGAGCTTCTCGCTGTCGATCGCGAATTAACTCGTCGGCAAGACTAACACCCGGTGCAATGTCTTTGAAAATGCCTTGCAACTTCTGTATCTGAGTTTGTACGTTGGTTAAATGAAGTGTGCCGTTTGGGTCAACGGTCAAAATGAGACGATCGCCGGATTGTAGGTTGAGTTGATGCCGAATTGCTTCTGGCAAGACCAGTGTTCCATTTTCGCCAAGCTCAAGCTCGACGGGCTGTATCGGTTGCGGAGGAATGGTCATCGGTTTGATGGGTGAGAGGGGATAGCATTATTATGCGCGATCGCAGTTGCTATGCTTCGTAAGAATCTTGACCTAAAGACAATCGCTATTTTGCTATGCTTCGTAAGAATCTTGACCTAAAGACAATCGCTATTTTGCTATGCTTCGCAAGAATCTTGACCTAAAGACAATCGCTATTTTGAGTTCTGAATTTTGTCGCGAAGTTCGATCGCCCATTTGAGAGCGGGATCTAGCTCGATCGCTTGGCTGACTCATTCTAGAGCTTCTGAATCGTGTTTTTCCAAGACAAATCCACGAAATTACACAGCTTATAAACGATTCGAGCAGCTACATTCCCATCCCATTCAGCATTTCCAATTTCTACAACATCAAATCCAATGACTTTTCGCCCACTATTCACGACTTCGCGGAACAGACAAAATGCTTGCTCTAACTCCAAACCTCCAGGTACGGGTGTGCCTGTTGATGGGCAGAGCTTCGGGTCAAATCCATCGATATCGACACTGATATAAACATCCTGCGGGAGTTCTGAGACAATCTGTTTACAAGTCTCTAACCACGGAATTCCAGCATATTCTTTCTGTTTCAGCATCGGATCGAAGTAAGTTGAAATACGATCGCTCTTTTGAATCAACTCCACTTCATCAATACATACATCCCGAATGCCAACTTGCACAAGTTTAGTCATTTGTGGCAGTTTCAGCACGTTGTACATAATCGACGCATGGGAAAACTCAAAGCCTTCGTAAGCTTCTCGTAAGTCAGCATGAGCATCAATGTGGAGAATGCCAAAAGAAGAGTAATGTTGCGCGATCACTCTCAAATACCCCAAAGGCACACTATGATCGCCCCCAATCAATCCAACTCTCTTCCCTTGAGATAAAGCTTTATTTGCCTGATCAAACAGCCATTGATTCACAGAGTCGCATTCTTGATTAATCGATGCTAGTAACTCAGAGAGTTCTGGATCTAGCTTCTCACCGGACTCTAAGCGATCGATAATTTTTGCTGATTGGGGTCTTAACGCATCACTCTTGTCTAAGATATGCTGCGGAATTTCAGGCATGAAAATACCTTGCTTCCAACCATCAGGATTATCAAAATCGAATAAATCTAGCTGAGTAGAAGCATTCAAAGTTGCTTCTACTCCTTTCGCTGTCCCTGCACTGTAAGAGACAGTTACTTCCCAAGGCACACCTAAGATAATTAGATTTGCCGAATCATAGTCAAACGGCAATCCAAACAGCCGACCAGTAACACCAACACCGCTCGGATCATAATTCTCTAAGCTAGTCATTGTTTAAGCTGTTTGTAGAGTTTTACCAAAAGTTTGAGGTTCTGGAAGCAGTTCACCTTCTGCGATCGCAGATTCTACTAGCAGTTCCAAAACTTCCTGAGCATTCTGGAGTGCTTCTTCATAAGTTTCGCCATGCGTTACAGGTTGCATGACATCTTTGAAATCAGGCAGACTCACAACATAGCATTGATCTTCGTCTGACCATTGGATAATGATTGTGTATTTCATCCTTCCTCCTGTAATTCCTCTGCTTCTATTCGTGCAAGATCTTCATTCTTTTATCCGATCAATCTCCTACACGACAACGAAGTTTACTAACTTCCCAGGCACGACAATTACTTTCTTGACCTCTTTACCTTCGATGTAGCGTTGTGCAATCTCAGAATCACGAGCGAATTGTTCTAAGGCAGCTTTGTCATCTGCGATCGCAGTTGCCGCTTCGATCGTGCCGCGCGTTTTACCTAAGATTTGAATCACGATTGTTTTTTCATCGGCGACTAAAGCACTCGGATCGAGAATTGGGAAAGATTGAGTATGAATTGAATCATTGTGACCGATCGATCGCCATAATTCCTCAGCCATATGAGGTGCGAAAGGAGCTAGCAATTTCAGCAAAGTAACAATTCCCTCAGCATAAATCGGAGAATCTTTTTGAGCAAAATCGCTTAACGCATTGCTCAATTTCATCATCTCGGAAACAGCCGTGTTGAATTGATAATCGCCTTGTAGATCTTCAGTGATTTCTTTGATCGCAATGTGAATCGATCGACGTAAATCTTTCTCTGCTTTGGACAGATTTTTAGCAGCTTTTTGGTTCAGAGTCGATTCTGTGACTAAGCGCCAAACGCGATTTAAGAATCGAAATTGTCCTTCAACATCTGCATCTTCCCACTCCAAATCTTTCTCAGGAGGAGCTTTGAACAAGATAAACATCCGAGCCGTATCTGCCCCATACTTACCAACCACATCACCCGGAGCAACGCCGTTGTGCTTCGACTTCGACATTTTCTCAAAGACGATTTCTAGCTTCTCTCCAGTATTCGGATCGACTGGATTAGCAGCATCTTTGATATCAGCCGGAATCACATACTTTCCAGTAGTTGGATTCTTGTAAGTTCTGCCTTGAACCATGCCTTGCGTGAGTAACCGCTCAAAAGGCTCATCGAAGTTTAGTAATCCTCGATCGCGCAACACTTTCGTAAAGAACCGCGAATACAACAAATGCAAGATCGCATGTTCAATTCCACCTACATATTGATCAACAGGCATCCAATCATTGGTAATGGTTCTATCGAACACCGCTTGATCATTGTTCGCATCGGGATAGCGCAAGAAATACCACGATGAATCAATGAAGGTATCCATCGTGTCAGTTTCGCGCTTAGCAGGAGTGCCACAACTTGGACAAGGAACATTTAACCAGGATTCGATCTGAGTCAGAGGCGATCCACCTTTCCCAGAAAATTCCACATCTTCAGGCAATTTCACAGGTAAGTCCGCATCGGGAACCGGAACGGCTCCACAGTTCGGACAGTGAATGATAGGAATCGGTGCGCCCCAGTATCTTTGACGCGAAATTAACCAATCTCTTAAGCGATAATTCGAGGTTCCTTTGCCTTTATTGTGAGATTCTAGAAACGCGATCGCTCTTTCTACACTCTGACCTTTGCCTTTGCCAGCAGGCACACCATCCAACTCCCCCGAATTCACCATTACACCTTCACCCGGATAGGCTTCGGTCATCGTTGAACTATCCAAGGTTTGATCCACGGGTTGGACGACGACATGAATCGGCAAATTGAACTTTCTAGCAAATTCAAAATCTCGCTGATCATGCGCTGGAACTGCCATAATCGCACCCGTTCCATAGTCCATCAGCACATAGTCTGCAATCCAAATTGGAATGTTCTGATCATTGACGGGATTGATCGCATAGCTTCCTGTCCAAACGCCAGTCTTTTCTTGACCTTCAGCCGTTCGATCTAAATCACTTTTAGCGGTCGCGGCTTCCTGATATTGCTGAATCGCGGCTGATTGTTCCGCAGTGGTTAACTTTTCTACTAACGGATGCTCAGGCGACAGCACCATAAAAGATGCTCCCCATAAGGTATCTGGGCGAGTTGTAAATACAACAATCTCGTCGCCTGCTTCTGTTGTGAAAGTAACTTGTGCGCCAGTAGACTTGCCGATCCAGTTCGCCTGCATCAACTTGACGCGATCGGGCCAGCCTTTCAGCTTGTCCAAATCCACCAACAATTGCTCTGCATAGTCCGTGATTTTCAAAAACCACTGCCGCAGCAATTTCCGCTCGACTTTCGCACCCGATCGCCAAGATTTTCCATCCGCATCGACCTGTTCATTCGCTAAAACAGTTTGATCGATTGGGTCCCAATTCACCGTTGCTTCTTTCTGATAAGCCAAGCCTGCTTTAAAGAATTCTAAGAAAATCCACTGCGTCCAGCGATAGTAATCTGGCGAGCAAGTTGCTAATTCTTTTGACCAATCGAAAGAAATGCCTAACTGCTTCAACTGATCGCGCATCTGATCAATGTTCTGATACGTCCAACTCGCAGGCGCAACATTTCTTTCGATCGCTGCATTTTCCGCAGGCAATCCAAACGCATCCCAACCCATCGGATTCAAGACGCGATAGCCCTGCATCCGCTTCAAACGGGCAATTACATCAACGATCGTATAGACTCGCACATGCCCCATGTGGAGATTGCCAGAAGGATAAGGGAACATAGACAAAGCATAAAATTTAGGCTTGTCGCTCTGTTCTGAAGTTTGGTGCAGATTATCGGATGCCCAAACTTTTTGCCACTTTTCCTCAATTTCGACGGGGGTGTAACGAGACTCCACGAATTCGACTCCTAGCGATGTTAAAACCTTGTGCCTACTTATTCTAGTTGACGAGATCCCGTCTGTAGCTAGAATAGTTGTAGTATATTCTGTATTATATAGATACGACACGAAGAATCAAATTCAGCAAATATCTCAGTCAACATTTGTGACATACATCGGAACGAATTGGAATGGAGCTAGCTCCGGGAGGGTGGGTGAAGCTATTTGCGCATAAATGCGATCGGATCTTCTGCCACCCAGCCTAATTTTGAATTGGTTCGCACTTCAAAATGCAAATGAGGTTGCACCGTACTAGGTGAGCCAGATTGACCGACCGTTCCCACAACGGCTCCGCGTTTCACAACCTGTCCCACTTTGACATTGATTTTCGCCAACTGAGCATAGCGAGTCTGATAGCCTTGCTGGTGATTAATCACAACAAGATTGCCGTAGTTGCCTTGATTTGCTGCAAATGCAACCGTTCCATCCCCGATCGCTCTGACCGCCGAGCCAACATTCGCCAAAATATCAATCCCACTGTGAAAAACGGGCTTCTCACCTCCCGCAGGTAAGTACCAACCGAACCCAAGCGCTACAGAAGCCGTCGATCCAGTTAAAGGCGAACCCGATAAAACTGGGGCAGTGCTGGGCGCTGCCGTTTGTATTCCGGCATTCGGTGACCAATTGACTCCGGGAACAAAGACCACTTTTGGCGATCGCTGACAGCCGTTGATTTCGTACAGCACATCGGCTCGGACTCGATAGCGAGCGGCTACATCTTTTATGCTGGTTCCAGTTGGGACTTCGACTCGAATGCCATTATAAGGGGGAATCAAAAGGGTCTGTCCGGGTGAAACACTGCCCGATCGAGCCGTAGGATTTAAGCCCATGATCGTGGTTGAAATCAGATTGTATTTTGTTGCGATCGAGTCGAGGGTTTCACCTGCCGCAACGGTATGACGCGATAGCCGAGAAAGTGCTGGAGTAGGACAAGCCGCTTCTTGTGCTTGCATCGCAGGCATCACGCCAAAACTCAAAACTCCAACCAGGAACAACCAACGATAGTGCATGGATTTATTTAAAGATGCCGCTATTTCTCTGGACGAGTTTATCACTCCGTTGTTTCAGGATGGATTAAATTGCTTTCTGTTTTAAGAATGGCAGTAACACTTCGTTCACTTTCTCATGCCAGTCTTCTTGAGGATAATGTCCAACTTCATCCAGTGCGACAAGATTGGGATAGACCGATCTGGCAAGCTCGATCGAGAGCCAGGGATCGCGCACTCCCCAACCGACCAGCAATGGATGTTTCCAATCTTTTAAGCCCGCTTCTAGTTCTGCGCTGACTTGCTTAAGCTGGAGATTTTGCAAAATTGCGAAAAGCGCGCGTCCGACATCAGAAGTCTTTAACCAGGGACGACGATAAACGTCGAGATCTGCATCTTCGATTCGATACCCGCCGCCCCCTTCAAGGGTGCGATCGACGAGAAGCGGATCTTGTGTCATCATATCGCCCACGAGTGGAATGCTCATCTGCTGAAGTTTCCAGGGCAATTTTGCAGTTTGAAAAATTGGGCTGTTAAAAATTGCCAGTCGCTCAACTTGTTCGGGATGTCTGAGCGCGTATTGAACACCTATTGAGCCAAGAAAGCCTTGCGCCACGATCGAAACCTTTTCAAATTCAAATGCCGCAATGAAATCTTCGAGTGCAGAAAGATACGTCTCCGGTTTATAAGCAAAATCACGGCGATCCGGCATACTTGAGTATCCACAGCCGATCCAGTCCGGCGCGATCGCTCTAAATCCTTCTGCACCCAACGCAGGCAAGACATTTCGCCAACTATAACCTTGAGAGACTAAACCGTGAAGCAAAATAACGGGAGTGCGTTCCAAAGCGCCGATGGGTTCCGCATCTCGATAAAACCAATTCAGCGCTCCGACTTCAATCCGCTTGCCCGTCTCAGACATGCCACTCTCTCCACAGCTTTTCTGTGAGCTTATCGTGTTTCGGGGACAACGATCTATTGTCATGAATCTATAACAAATTTAAGAAACGGTAGTTGTTGATACAGAATTTATTTGTTATATTGTTCTCATAGACAAGAGAGAAAACAGGAGATAAGAGATATGTCAATTCAAGATCAAGCGCGTGCATTAATGGTTCGCCATCGCCAAATGATTCGCAACCGTGAGCAATCCATGCTGACTCGTCAAGCAAACGAAGTGGGAATGCCTTCTGAGTCTGCACAAGTAATGCAATCTAACCACGGAAGTACTGAAAATTACGATCGTAGCAACGTTGGCTTGAGCTAGTTTTTTGAATGGTTGATACTCTTTAGGCGTGCTTCCCGTGAAGTGCGCCTTTTAGTTTGGCAATGCGGCGCTTAAGACTTCCGAGGCTTCTGGTGTGATCAAGACATCATCCTCGATCCGAATGCCACGCACATCTGAAAATTCTGCTAAACGTTCCCAATTTACTAGACCCTGATATTTTTCTCTGCGCTCTGGGTCATTTAAAATTGCTGGGACTTGATAAAATCCAGGCTCGATCGTCACAATCATTCCAGCCTTTAAAGGTCGATCGAGTCGCAAATATCCCAACCCAAAACGCGGACTGCGCGATCGTCCTTCAGCATATCCCGCTAAATCGCCCAAGTCTTCCATGTCATGCACATCTAACCCGAGTAGGTGTCCAATTCCGTGCGGGAAAAATAGTGCATGGGCATCTTGATCTACTAAGCCCGCAGGATTGCCCCGGAGAATTCCTAAATCTACTAATCCTTCGGCTAGAACTGCACAAGCAAGGAGATGAATGTCCCGGTATTCAATCTCAGGACAAATTTTTGCGATCGCTTGGTCATGGGCTTCAAGAACTACGTCATAAATTGCTTTTTGAGTCGATGAAAATCTTCCACGGGCTGACCAAGTTCTAGTAATATCAGAAGCCCATCCGCTTTGGGTTTCTGCCCCGACATCTGCTAAGACCAAATCAGAGGGTTGAACGGTGTGATGATACTGCTCATTGTGCAAAACTTCACCCTGCACTGTCACAATGCTGTTGTAGGCACAGGTCATGTTATGTGAAAGAATAACGCTTTCCATTGCCGCTCGAATCTGTGCTTCAGTCGTTGCAGTGAAGGTCGCTTGCATTCCAGTCTGGTGAGCTTGAACAGTGACCGCGATCGCTTTGCGAATTTCGGCGATCGCGCTTTCATCATGCACTAAGCGCAGTTCGATGATTGCTTTCTGCAATCCTATGTTGTCAATCTCAACCCCTGAAACCGTTTCCGAGAGCGGATAAGCAGCATCGGCTCCCATCTGCTCTGCAATCTGATCGCGAGTTGGCGATGCTCCATGCCAGAGTGTGTTAGAGGGTTTCGGATCATCGAGAAATAAAGTTAAACGATCGCCATCAATCTGTACGATCGCATCTTCTAAAGACAATCCGGCAAAGTAGAGGAAGTGACTACTCGCTCGGAATGGATAGGTATTTGCGGGAAAATTGCGTGATTTGCGACTTCCTGATCTCAGAACGACTGGAAAATCTACTAACTTAGAAAGCTTTTGTCGCCGAGATTTGAGGGTATCAGCCAACGGATTCATGCTGAGCTAAAACTCCATTCAAAAAGATATCCGCAATGCCTTCTGCCATCTCCTTCATTTCATTAGGAGAGCTACCAGGCGACATGATTGTATCTTGACTGAATCCTGCAATCGTAAACATTCCTAAAAACACTCGCGCGACTAATCGCGGACTCATTTTACGATAGATACCTTGATCCATTGCCGTCTGAAAGAATGCTTCTGCTACATCCGTCATTTTTTCAACAACTTCGGTTTGAATGCGATCGCGTAACTCAGGATGAAATTGCGCTTCCATAAAACAGACTTTGAATAGGTCTGCATTCTGGTGCATATTCAGCATTCTTTTTCGCATGACTTGAGCGATCGCTTTATAGCTACCCATTTCGCTCAATTCGGTCAGCAGATCTGTCAAAATCTCGACCCAACCTTGAGTTGCGACTTCAATCAAGATTGCTTTTTTATTACTAAAATGGCGAAATAAGGTTCCTTCTGCGACTCCTGCTTTTTCTGCTAAATCTCGCGTGGTTGTCCCGTCGTAGCCTTGTTTCGCAAACAACTTTAGTGCTGCTTTGAGAATCCGTGTGCGTGTTTCAGCTTCAGCTTGTTGGGGCAGTCGGTGTGTTATTGCCATCGCTTCAATGAACAGAGCGGAATCACAATATCGCCTGTTATTTTTATTGTGCAAGCGATCGCGATTTTTGCCACTAAGTGTTATAGACTTTACAGATTTCAACTAAAGAAATTGCGATTACTCAATCGATCGTCAAATTTCGTAATATTTCTCAAATGTTAAAGCATAACTTAGACTAAAAATACTATTAAGTAGAAGAATAGCCATAATTTGGTGGCAATTGATGCTGAAGCTAGCTCCGAAAATTGCAGGGACGGCATGGCATATACAGATCGATTAAAGTAGATTCATTTAGAAAATAAAAAATAATGAAGAGCTATGAGCAATGATCTATTTAAGCAAGATGGAGTCCTGTTTCAGGAGGTCAAGCAGATTGTTGACACTGCCAAACAACGCGCTGCGATCGCAATTAATAAAGAGATTACTCTACTGTACTGGCAAATTGGTAAACTCATTCAGACTGAAATACTGAAAGGTCAACGAGCAGAATACGGAAAACAGGTGATCTCCTCCCTTTCTCAATACCTTACTCAGCTTTATGGAAGAGGGTGGAGCAAACGGCAACTTCGTTATTGTATTCTTGTTGCAGAAGTTTTTTCAAATTATGAGATTGTGCATACAGTGTGTGCAAAATTAAGTTGGTCGCATCTTAAACTGCTCATCAGTATTGATGATTCACTAAAGCGAGACTTTTATATTGAGGTCGCACAACTTGAAAAATGGAGCGTTCGTCAATTACAAGAGCGAATTAATTTAATGCTTTTCGAGCGTACTGCGCTCTCTCGCAAACCAGAAAGTACCATTCGCCATGATTTAACTCAATTGCGTCAAGAGCAGCAGGTCACTCCTGATCTCTTGCTCAAAGATCCCTATGTTCTTGATGTGCGCCGTGACACTTGGAATGACATCCTTGGCTCAGCCAAGAATACACTTGGGAGGTGGTGTTTAAGCTAACTCAGATCTTGCACCATTCTCAATAGGACTTGCCAAACGTACCAAAATCTGAAAGAAAGGGCGTAGAAAAATAAAATGAGACGGTTATGGAAACCATCGTTGTACACGCCCAATCGCTAGTTTATAGCCTCCTCTGCCTGATGCCTAGTGCCTATCAAAAAGCCAGCCTGAATGCTCTGTTTGGATTGTTTCTCGAAGCGCTTGGACATCCATTGCCTCAGTCCACCCAAGTCAAATCTGCCAGTTCTTTGAGTCGATTTTTGAATCATTACTCCTGGTCTACTCGGAGTGTGATCCGAGCCACACGGCAAGCCATCTTTGCTCAGTTGGCACAACATCGTCCGCGCAAAGATGCGCCGTTGCGAGTGCTGATTGATCTGACCACCTTGGAGAAGTGTGGCAAGTTTTTGCATCTGAGTACGCCGACTGAGAACCCCGACAAGCGTGACCCCTGGGTGCGGATGCTCAACGGCAAGCGGGGGTTGCATCTCGTGGTGTTGTATCTCAATCTGGGCGATTGGCGGATTCCGTGGAGTTTCCGGGTCTGGCGAGGCAAGGGGCAGACCAGTCCCGCTCAACTCGCCTGTAAATTACTGGCAACCGTGCCAAAGCAGTTGGTTCTCGACACCCCTGTGATTGTGCTAGCTGACACGGAGTTCGGCACGATTGAGTTTCTCAAAGCCGTCAAGCATCGCGGGTGGAGAGCGGTGGTCGGGATGCGCTGCACCCGCAAATTGCAAGATGGCAGAACGCTCAAACAGCTTTATCGTCACGCCAACCGGGGAGCGCAAATCAAACTCGAAGGCATTGAGTTTGCCCTGACCGTCTCTTGGTTCTGGCTCAAGCAAGCCAATGGCAAACGTGAACTGCGCTTTGTCGTGTCTACCTATTCCTCTGGAGTTTTGACTAAATTCGGTTTTCCGCTATCTACAGTGGTTTGCAAATTCTACAAGACTCCACAGATGGCGCAATTTTTGAATTAGTCAAAACTCTTTGAATTAGTCAAAACTCCAGTTATTCCTACTCTGGAGTCTATCTCGTCCGCTTGGGGCGCAAACGCTGGGCGATTGAAGCCTTCTTCAAGACCATCAAGCATCGCTTTGGACTCCACCGCTTTGGACAATCGACCAAACTTGGAGTTTATCGTTGGTTGATCCTGGTTCTGATTGCTTATCTTTTGGTGCATTGGGTTCATCAAAGTACAGCGCTTCCTCAACTCGATTGGAAGGTCGCCAGTGATTTAGCCATGTCGATTCTATTTGCTTCGGTGCTGTGGTTTCAATTCCTCCGACACCTTCAAAAAGCAGTTGATATTGCAGCACATCATCACTTTGAGATTGTCCTCAAGTCATTGCCGAATCTGGCTTATCAGGAATGGTGCAAGATTTAAGCTAACCAATCTACCTAGCGCCGAAAGGCAACGGGGAAAGCAGCATATTGGTAAAGCGGTGAGTAGAGAGAAAATGCCCAAACCACTGCACCGCAAAGCTTGTGAAGTAAGGTGAAAGCTGGATTACTTGAACTTTAGTCCCAACTAGACCAAGCGTAGTCTCATCGGAACGGCATTTGATACCGATGCTGATTCGTCCAGGTGCATAAGTCAAGGGCATCTGGAACTCCCAGGAATCAGAGTGTTCAGGGATGACCTGAATGAAGGGAACGAACGGAGCACCTAAATTTCACTCGGACGTGTCATTCCAGGAAAGCGCGGGATTGCCTAAGGGACGCGAGTCCTAACAGGTGGCAGAATGAGTGCCTTCCACCGAGAGTGAGCTTCTCACTCTGGCAACGGAGCCTCCATCTGTCCCCACGAGATGCGCAATCAGTGCAGGGATAAATGCTGGGAACAAGACAGAGAGGGGATTCTAAAGTTCGCTAAATTCGCTAATAAAAGACATCGAGTCATCCTGCATGGAGGCAATTCCCGATGTCAGAAAACAATGTTAGCTTTACTGTAGCAGGGTTATTAGAAGTCACAGCGACAGAACAACCCAATCTTGCCATTCCAACTTGGTTAGCCGAAGCACTTTTGGTGGGACAATACTGGAATCAAAGTGGTTTACTTGAACAGTTGCAGCAGCAGGTTCGAGTCAGTCGCGGACGGATGGGACAGTATGAAGTGTGTGACTTTGTGCTTTTACTACTGGCTTATGCAGTCAGTGGAGTCGAAACGTTAAAGATATTTTTCGAGCAGCTAGAGAGTGTTAGACCTGTGCTAATGTCAGTTTGGAAACGAGCAAAGTGTCCGGTAGCAGCAACCCTGAGCCGTTTTCTAGCCGATGTCGATGAGACGGCAGTTGAACAACTGCGAAGCTTATTTGAGATAGATTTACTGGCACATCCAATTGAAATGAACACAGCAATGGGATTGAGTGACCGCACTGGAGCGCGATGGGTGGTTTTTGATGTCGATGGCACAGTCAAAGCAACCCGACATCGTGCATTAGTCAATGCCCCCACACATCCACAGGTGAAGCGGCGAAGCGAAAATGCTTGCGCTCCAGGGTATGGCGGACGCAAACGGGGAGACTATGTTCGCATGCGCAGCACGGTTGCTTGTGCCCATACTCATGAATGGTTAGGCACTTTTGCTGCTCCTGGAAATGGCACTCCAAAGCCAGATCTCGCTCGTGCTTGTGGATTAGTGAAACGCTATCTTCAGACTCAAGGATTAACTATCGAGCAAGGCATTGTTCGACTCGATGGACTGTATGGCAGTGCAAGCTATGTTAGTCCACTGCAACAATCCAAGATTGCTTATGCCATCCGTTGTCGAGATTATCATTTGCTCACTGACCCAATGGTTATCGCAGCACTGAAACAAACTCCTCATGCGACGATTACCTACCCGGATAGTCCCCATCCACGGGAGCTGTTCGATATCCCTTGCCTGGATTCCACGCGACGGGGCTACCACGAACCAATGCGCCTCGTGATTGTTCGCATGGAACGATTTGACAAGCGCAAACGAGCGGTGGGCAAATGCAACGGGAAGTACATTCATGAGCTATTTCTCACCTCTCTTCCAGTCGAGCAATTTACTGCAACGGATGTCCTCAATCTCTACTGTGGTCGGGGTGGATTTGAGCAAACGCTTGCAGAAGAAGACAAAGAACAAGATGGAGATCGTTGGTGTAGTTGGCAGGCACAAGGACAAAGCTTTTGGCAGATTTTGAATCAATGGGTGTGGAACTGGCGGATTCGGGCGGGAGCCGTACAGTCGCCTCAGTTGTGTGGACGGCAAACAGAATGGTCGTCTGCTTTACCAGAGAGAACCGAGGCGTTGGCGACTCCTCAACCCGAAACCTCTCAACCTGCATCTGCTCCTCAATCCAGTCAGCAATCTGCCCCTCGCTATGGTGCAATGACGGTTTCGGAGGGCTGGGCGAAAAGTCGGCACAAGTATGCAGGCAAGGACTTCAAAATCCTGGATGATGAATCTGTGGAATGTCCCGCTGGTCATCGCATGTACCGCCGTGAAATTCGCTATACTCGCCGCGGCGATATGCAAATGCTGTTTAGTATGAATCCGCGCATTTGTGCCAGTTGTCCCGTGAAGCAACATTGTCTGTCCGAGGATTCCAAGAACACCAATGGCAGACGAATTTCAGTCATCCGAACAAAGCTGCCTCCAGTTCCGACGGTTGCATTAGAGCCTGAGATTACGATCATTGCTCAAGCTCCGATGCAGACCGTACAGGGGACTCAAGCCTTGATCTGGACTGACATTCCAGCCACTCAACTGCGGCGAGAGATTTGGCAATACCTGAGGCGACACCAAACTCGAATTGAACACAACGAGTTAGCTACTCAACCTGTCGAATCCGCGATCGTTTTCTTGACTCGCAGTCAACGTGCTCATCGACGACTCGCTTGGACAGAACGATTGAAACGAAATGCCATCCGACCTAGTACACGACAGATCTCTGGTGAGATTTTTGGCGTGTCGCCCAGATTGATTGAATTCGTCAACCGCGTATCTGACAGGCGTTCTGAGTCTTCCTAATGCACTGGTTGCGTATCTCGTGGGCACATGCGGACTGGATATATGGAAAATGGACGGCATACGCCAACCCTGAGCGGTACACCGCAAGGGTCAATATTGAGTCCACTCCTATCCAATCTATATCTCAACAAGTTGGATCAATTTGTCGAACAAACGCTGATACCAGCGTCCACAACTGGGCAACGACGGGCACATAACCCGGTCTACGACAAACTCTCCAATCAAGCCTATTACCTGAGACGACAGGGACAAGTCGAAGCTGCTCAAGATCTGGAACAACTTCGTCGAAGCATTCCAGCGAATGACCCGAATGATCCCAACTATCGACGGTTACGCTATGTGAGATACGCCGATGATTTCCTCCTCGGTTTTGCTGGACCGAAGCAAGAGGCAGAGATGATCAAAGAACAACTGAGAACCTTCCTGCGCGAAGAACTCAAGCTGGAACTGTCCGAAGCCAAAACTCTGATCACCCATGCTCATACGGAATAAGCCCGTTTCCTCGGATACGACATCTCGATTACGCACTGTGATTCTAAAATCACAACCAATCGCCGCTCAATCAACGGCGGTATTGCGCTCAGAATGTGTGCCGCGACAATAGTATTGGCTCAACCGACAATTACGTTGCCCACCCCAAACTTTCTAAATAAGAGATCAGCTTCTCATTTGCAAACCGGATCGA
>JALOOO010000358.1 GCA_025454375.1 Leptolyngbya sp. Prado105
TAGGTTCCTTCAGGTCCAAAATGGTTATACACTACATCTAGAACGACTGCGATTCCATGCTGATGGCAGGCTTCAACTAACTGCTTTAAACTGCTAGCATCACCGTAAGAGTTCTGAATCGCATAGGGATAAGCTCCGTCATAGCCCCAGTTTCGATCGCCCGGAAATTGTGCGATCGGCATCAGTTCGATCGCCGTAATTCCTAAGTCTTTTAAGGTCTGCAAGCGCGGAATAATCGCTTCAAAGGTTCCTGCTGGTGTGAAAGTCCCGACATGCAGTTCGTAAATAACATAGTCTTCGAGATCCACCCCCTGCCACTGTGAATCCTGCCACTCAAAGCTGTGATCGACCACTGCCGATGCTTCATGCACGCCAGATGGTTGAAACTGCGAAGCTGGATCAGGAAAAGTTCCCGTCTCAAGTCGGTATCGATATTGAGTTTTGGGCTTTATCTCAGAGACAATCGCGCTCCAGTAGCCATGATTTTGCGGCTGCATTTCGACGGATCGATCTTGCAACTCTAGGGTCACTGTTTTCGATTTTGGACACCAAACTGTAAACTCACAGAGATCGTCGCCCAAGTACCAAGCGCCTACTTTCATATCAAAATGATTAAACCTGCTGTGGCAACAGTAATTGATTCGCTCAATTTGCTAATCTATCTCAAGTGAGAGTCTGGAGAAGAGATTGCCGTAAGCAGACGGTAAAGGTTGTACATCCCGGAACGCTCTCAAACGAGATTTTGCCTTGATGCTTCTCGATCACCTGCTTCACGATCGATAACCCTAATCCACTGCCTTCACCCATCGCTTTTGTAGTGAAAAAAGGCGAGAAAATTCGATCGCGAATTTCAAGCGGAATTCCCGCGCCTGTGTCTGCAATTTTAACTTGAATCCAATCTGCTTCAGCAGTAAGCGTGATGGTCAACGTCCCTTGATGATCCATGGCTTGAATACCGTTGTGAATCAGATTCATCCATACCTGATTCAATTCATCGGCATAGGCTTCAATTGGCGCGACTTCTTCGTAGTGCCGGACGACTTCTACGCCTCGCTTGAGTTGATTTCGGTAGAGTGTTAATGCTGTCTCAATGCTATCGATTACATTCAAAATTACAGGTTTACTATCGACATTCTGCCGTGCATAAGTCTTCAAAGCACGGACGACAGTTGTGGCTTGGTGAGTCGCGATCGACATAGTTTGAACACTGCGCTGAGCAATGGTGAACTGATACGCTGCATTCAGAATGGCATCGCGATCGCGATCTTTGAGCAGGATGACAAAGAGTTCGATGCGATCGTACACGCCAATATCCATCAAAGTATCGGCAATGATATCGGCAGGTTTGATCTGATACGCTTCAAGCTGTCGGGCTAAGGCGCGTTTTAGCTGGCGTTTTTCACGAGTCGATAAGCGAGCTAACACTGGAGCCGTTTCAATTGAGCGATCGACTAGCGCAAAGAAATCTTGCTGACGTTGGAGGCTGAGGTGTTGTAGAAAGGTCGGTAATGTTTCTAAGTCTTTTTCCATGAAGCCTGAGAGCGTCTCAAGTGAGGACTGAATCGCGCTCAAGGGTGTGTTCATCTCATGTGCGACTCCTGCAATCAGTTGACCTAATGCCGCTAGCTTCTCAGCTTCAATGAGCTTGGCTTGTGTCGCTCTTAGAGTATCGAGCGTTCGCTGTAGCTCATCATAGCTTTCTTGGAGGCGCTGTTCGGCGAGCTTACGATCGGTCACATTGCGCGATATCCAGATCACAGTCTGACGATCGATTGGAGAAATACTCGCATCTGACCAAACCATCTGCCCATCTACTTGCAAGGTATACTCCATATCGACGGTTTCTTGCGTGTCGAGAGATTGTTGAATGTGCTGAAGAAAGTAATCTGCAATCTCTTGTGGAAAGACTTCGTGCAGCGTGCGACCTATTCTTTCTTCAAGCGGTTTGTAGAGGATATGTTTTGCGCGTTGGGCTGGGACTTTTAAATGTTTTCCTTCTTGATCGAAGACAAAGATCAGCTGATCCATGGCAGAAAAAACCGCCCGCAGTTCAGCGTTAGCTTTCTGACGTTCTTCAACTTCTTGTTCGAGTTGGTAGGTACGCTCTTGTACTTTCTCTTCTAAAGACTGAGCATAGTTTGCAAGCTGTACATGCGATCGTGTAATTTCCTGACTCATCGCATTAAATGATTTTGCTAATTTTACTAGCTCTTGACTGCCATCAATCGTAACGGTTTGATTAAACTCTCCTTGGGCGATGTTTTGACTCGCAGCACTTAAGCGCTGTACAGGACGAGACAGCCATCGAGCCGTCAAAATACTGGTGACGATCGCAGTTGCTAATGCAGCGAGACACAGGATGAGTGTAATGCGCTGATTTGCCTCAACCTCTCCCATAAAGCTTGATTTTGGGGTGACTAGCACGATCAGCCAATCTAATCCGTACTGATCAGAGAAAGGAGAGAGTTGAACATAATGTAGCTCATTGTTAAATCGTAGAGTCAGGGGTTGTTGCTCGTGGGTTGAGATCGTCTGTCCATAGCGGTCTTGAAACTGCTGTGCAGTGGCGCGAATCAGGGAGTCCTGAACAGAAATAGCTCTAATTCTTCGGCGTTCTGAATCAAACGGGGTTTCTTTTGAAGAGGTTGCAACCAGTCTGCCATCGCGCTCCATAATGAACACGCGGCTGGCTGAATTTGGCTGGATTTGAGTCAGAAAGTCATTGATGCCGACTAAAGCAAAATCGGCTCCAAGTACGCCGCGAAATTGCTTCCCCTCATACACGGGACGAGCAAAACTAATCCCTAAAGTCGGCAAGTTCTCTTCAAACGCATAGATGTCTGTCCAGCCCGGTTTTCCACGCTGAGCGAGTTTGTACCAGGGGCGAACTCGTGGATCATACTGACGCTGAAGTAAAACTTTTTGCAGATCTCCTTGGGCATCAATCTCGAATAATGTCAGACGCTGAGTGCGATCGCCATATCGAAACACTGGAGTGCCGAATGTCCGAACTTCAACATACTCCCCCTGCTCTGACCCAAAATAGAGATAGGCAACGTTTTTGAACAACTGTCCCTGTTGAAACAAATGGGTGTTCCAATTCTGCAAATTTTCAAGATTCAAGGTTCTACTTTGAATGGCATTCGCGTTGAGTTGCGTGACGAGCGGCGGTTCTTGAGTATAGGTTTTGAGGTAATCCATTACGCGATCGCTCTTTTCGTCAATGACCTGCTTCGCCAACTGATTCACCGATTGCTGGCTATTGCGGAACGAAAAGTAGCTAATCAATCCGACCACACCTAAAATATGAGCGACAAAGGCAGCAATCAAGACATTCTGAAGCGAGGGATGAGGAGGTTTCATGATTGAGGTAGCGTAAACCAGAATTTTGCACCTTGGTCGATCGCGCTAATCACTCCAATCGTCCCGCCGTGGGCTTGAATAATCTGCCGACATAGATACAATCCCAATCCAACCCCAAGCGATCGACGATTTCGATTGCCCTGCTGATAGCGTTCAAACATCAATTCACACTCTGATTCAGGAATGCCAATTCCATTGTCTTCAACAATACATTTGAGAATCCCTTTTTCAAGACTCGCAGAAATCATTAGAGAAATCCCTGAAGGATTATGCTTCAATGAATTGGTGATTAAATTCTCAAATACTCGCCTCAACTGAAACTCATCGGCATAAATCGCAGTCAAATCGGGCGAAACGGTATTCGTAATTGCAACTCGATTTGCGCTTAAAATCGGTTCTAAATCTAAAAGAATCTGATCAATCAGTTGCGCAAATTGTATCCATTGCTGATCTAAAGTAAATCCATGATCGCTAAGCTGTACGGCTAAAATTGAATCTAGGAGCTTTAACTGTCGCTGATTACTTTCAACCATACGATCGACAAGCGATCTTGAAACCTGAACCGGATCGCTCACTTGATTCTGCAAACGTTGAAACACCATTAAACTGC
>JALOOO010000140.1 GCA_025454375.1 Leptolyngbya sp. Prado105
GCTTGGCGATGCCCGTTTTTGCGAATGTGAGTTCCGCCACAATCAGGGCATTGCAAATCAAGACGTTTCATCCGCCAATTGCTCCATCCGAACTTCTGAGCTCATGATCCGCCAAAAGTAGGTTTAGAAATCTAAAATTCATCTGTCATTTTACCAACGCCTAAAATTGCCCCTGCACCCAACCCAAAAAGTGCGACTCCTTGAAGGTAGAGTCGATGCGGCATGTGATAAATCGTACTAGCATCTAAAATTGCCACAATCAAAATTGCACTCACAATCAGTAGCCAAGCTAGAGAAGCTCCCACGATCGTTGCTGCAATCCACCAAAGAGAATGTTGCAGGTATCGTCGCAGCACCAGCCACTGAAAGAATCCCAGACACAGCCCTTTCAATGCGCCGATCAGAAACACCGTTGCATTGAGATGAGTTGAAGCGAGGTGATAGTTTGCAGCACTAATCACAGCTGTAAGGCTCATTCCAATTACTTGTGCGATCGTTGTGACTAAAATCCAAGTTCCCCAAAGCCTCCAACTTGAGCGGTGGTTTGACAGGGAAATCGATCGATGATGCGTCGTTTTCATGAAGAAACTTACTGGATTGAACGGTGTTGCAGTGTGATCAATCTGAGTAGGGTTTGAGCGATCGCGTCAATCATTTTTGTTTCCCTCCAAGGCAGTAGACCTTGGAGAGATTTCATTGAACGGGTTATTCTCCTTCAAACACAGTCACTATTCCACTTCTGATTCAGTGTGGTGCCATAGATTTTTAGACAGAGATTGGGCGCTGAGGGAAAGGTCTTGTCATAGGTTGTCCTCCAAGGTTCCCAAGCTAGCCCGGTGGCACCCTGCACAAGGACACGCACGTTGGTGGCAGTAAGGGGAATGTTGTAGGTTTTTTTCCAGCCCAAGGAAGTATTACCGCTATTAATGCTTTGGTTCGGCTTGTCAGGGAGGTTGTAGGTGACCTGCCATTTGGCGACGAACCCAGCACCGTGATTGAACTTCAGTTCCCCCGCCGTGCTGGATATCTCGCCGCTGACGCTCCTAGGCCAGTCGTTGCTCCAAGCAGGCTGAAAAATGGTGCCGTACACCTTGTAGGTCGTGTAGGTCGGGCGCTGAAGGGTTTCCTTGAAGATCTGCTTCTCGCCAGCCAGAAGCATCACCCCTTTCACCTCAATGTTTTTGGCGGCAGCGGGGATATCGAATTGTTGCCAGAAACCAGCGGTCATATTTCCGGTGTTGAAGGATTTCTGCTGTCCATTCAGCGTGTAGTTCAGGTAAAACTTGGCGACGTAGCCCGCCTCGCAGAAGAACGTGACCTGACCGTCAATGGCGAGGTCGGGAGCGTTCCAGCCGCTGGTCGCTGATTTGACCGCTCCAATGAACAACCCGGAAGCGAGTCTTTCGTCTGCGACCACGTTTGCCATATTGATGTTCTCCTTCATCGCAGCGGCAATGGCTTGCTTGAGCTTAAATTCCACCTGCTCGCTCTCAAAAAGAGCAACGCCCTGAGTTACCCCAATCATAATTGACGCTGAAATTATGGCAGCCGGACCTGCCACCACTCCTGCCCAACTTGTAGTGCCAATGGCTGCACTCGCCGCCGCGGATGCCGCACTTATCGAACCACCGCCAAATGCGTTAAATAAGGTGGTCGTGAGGGCTACGCCAGCCGCAATAAATCCGGTCTGTACTCCAAGCCCGGTTGCTGTTGCTAGGAACGCACCCACCAACCCAACGGCACCAATCCCTGCGGAAACACCCTTCACGATTTGGTCATTATTGCCTGCAGCATAAGCTAGTCCAGCTTTTAGGAGCAGATCAGAGGGCGGTTTTTCGATCTGCCACATGGAGTTGTAGGGATTGTTCCCGATTACAGCAAAACATTTTTGCGGTCTTTGATAGCCAGGAGTGGAGTATTGGCAGGGATTATTTTTCCACTTGTAGTACTCTTTCAAGGTGCCGACAGCGGTGTCCACCTGCATTTGGCGGAAGACCGGAATCGCCCATTCCCGCAGGACAATGCTCTCAGCATCGCTCTGGTTGAGCTTCAGTTTGCTAATGATTTGCGCGACGACGAGACCGGTGATGGCATTCACCAAGGCGGTATCAACTGAGAAGAATGCGAGGGGATCACGAGACGGGTCCAGTAATGGTTGCATCTTGGCAATCACTTCAAATGGTCCGATATTCGGCTGTTTAATGGTCGGAAAATATACCTCGGCAGCATTTAGCCCCATCGTTCCGATCGCCTTTTGAAAAGGGGTCAGCCCAGCGTAGGTGGGAGCAATCCCCTTCATGCCCAAGGCAGCACACATTTTTGATTCCCAATCCTGTTGCCGGGGGAATTTGAGCGGCTGTTTATCCGTGATAATGACCGTACCAGGTACAAATTGAGCTAAGACAGCAGTAAAATTATCGAACAGAATTGCGCTCCCTGTTCCTGCAATAAATCCGACACCAGCTTTCAGAACCTGACGGCGAAGAGGTTTATTCGACAAAGTATTTTCTCCTAGATGTACAAAACGTATATCTCCGTTGTTCGATAGGCGAACACATTTACGGAATTTGAACAATAAATCGGGGAATCGTTTTCAGGCAATCACTGAATTCGATCAATCCGGAATCGTCTCTGTGCTGCAATATGGGTGGTGAGCAAATCACCGATCGCAGCAAAGGATAGAATTCTTAAGCTTTTCATCGCATTTGTCCTAACAAGTGAGTAAGATATTCAAAGTTGCTGAAAGGCGTTGCAACTTATCGAGATAGCTTGCCAAGTACTTGCTCAGCCTGAATCAATCAGCCCTTCTGAAATGATGCTAAATAGCAGTAAGGTGCGTATTGAATTTTTAGTCCTTGCAATACCGAGCGGTAGTCTCATCGATAACCTAGCAGGAGCTTCCTTGTTAGCTTAAGTGAGTGATTTTGAATTCACAATCTGAAAAAGTATGAAAAAGTAGCAATTTAGTGTGTCATTTCGAGACATACTGATTTGATTACCAGCTTGCAGATAAAAATTGCTATGTCAGAAGTGCAGCCTCTACCGATTCAGAGTTTTCAGGATGACGCATCTGCCCAATTACTTGCTCAGCCACCGCTGTTGAATAGCTATCAATTGGGCTGGAGCAATATTTGTTTAGAACAGCATCTTCAGCCTGCTTGGGAACTTCCAGAGATCAGCCTGACTCAACATATGCTGATTCTTTATCAGCCAAAAGAAACAACGCGCGTAAAGTATGACATCGCAGGTCAACTGAATGAAATCACATTTCACCCATCCGATTACGCAAATCACCGTATTGCGCTCATGCCTGCAAACGTGTCATTTGCGTCTGCTTGGGATAAAGAAATTCATTCAACGATTATTTACCTTGAGCCGAATTTCGTGGCGAACGTTCTCGCAGACGAGATCAATCCGGATCAGGTCGAAATTCTGGTAGAACCCAAACGTGCTGATCCCCTAATTTTCCAACTTTTTCAAGCTCTGACAGCCGAGTTATCGCTAGAGCAGAGAAATAATCGCTGCTATGTCGAGACAATGGCAACCGCACTGGCAGCTCATCTACTGCGGTACTATTCGAGTCGCCAGTATCAGTTGCCAGACTATAGAGATGGTTTATCGAATCTCAAATTAAATCAAGCGATCGAATTAATCAATGAGAATCTGTGTGACAGCTTATCATTAGCTGCAATTGCCGATGAGCTAAGTATGAGTATGTATCATTTCTCTCGTCAGTTTAAGCAATCGACTGGAATGAGTCCACATCAGTATTTGATGCAGCAGCGAATTGAGCGGGCAAAGCATTTACTTCGAGGTTCAAATTTAGCGATCGTCCAAATTGCACTAGACTGTGGATTCGCGAATCAGAGCCATTTTGCGCGCTATTTTCGACAGGCAACCGGGATTTCGCCTCGACAGTTTCGCCAGAGATAGCAAGATTTTGTTCTAAACAGCAAAAATAGGAAAGACTTTCTTACGGATATCTCTATAAAGTTCTGAAAGTCGTGTGCTGACTGAATGTGATTGACCTGAAACCGAGTTTGAGCAGCTTTTCATTTTATCGCTGCTTCGTCTTGTCGATCGAAGCAAGAAAGTTCGCTCAAATCAGACTGTCTTTGTAACATACCCCTTGAATTCCGTTCGCCTGCTCCAGAATGAAATTCGAGGTCAAACTTGCTGGGACAGTTCTCTAAGAATGAGTCAGTATTCATTGATTCACTATTCATTTAGTGAACGTATGTCTATGTTTGCTTAGTTCTCTAATTAAATCACTACAATCACTCTAAATTACAATGCTCTATGCCCCCTTCGTTTCCAGATCAGTCTCTGAGGTAGAGTCAGCTTTAAATACTGTTAATAGCCTAATCTCTGCTAAAACTGGCAAATACTTAAGCACGCTTCAAACCGCAATTTTTCGAGGAGCATGGCAAGGGCAAAAGTATGAGGAAATTGCTGAAGCACTCTGCATTTCTGAGACTCATATCAAGATGGTTGGGGCTGACCTCTGGAAGTTACTATCATTAGGGCTTGAAGAGCGAGTGACTAAAAAAACGTTTCGTGCTGCTCTAGAGCGCAAATCTCGGCTGTCTTCAGCGTCTACGCTCTTGCGCGATGTATCTAAATCAGCAGTGCTTTTAAGAGAAGCATCAGAACCTCCAGACGGACAAATCAAACTGGATTCCCGATTCTACATTCAGCGTCCTATTGTTGAACAAGTCTGCTATCAAACGATCGAGCAGCCTGGAACTTTAATCCAGTTAAAAGCACCCCGTCGGACAGGTAAGACTGCATTGATGAGTCGCATTCTCTATCATTCATCTTTGCAGGGCTATCACACGATAGCTTTAAACTTGCAATTAGTCGATCGTAGAACCTGGCAAAGCTCTGAGTACTTTCTGCAATGGCTGTGTATTAGTCTCAGCAAAGAACTCGATCTCCCCTACCAGTTCGAGCAACATTGGGATGAGCGATTTGGCAGCAAAATGAACTGCCATCATTACGTCAAACACCACTTACTTCCGCAAACTGAGCGTCCGATCGTCATTGCATTGGATGAAGTTGATGTACTTTTACAGCATTCTGAAATTGCTGAGGATCTGTTTGCACTGCTGCAAAATTGGCATGAACTGGCTGAAAACCGGTCTGAGTGGGGAAGATTACGATTCATTCTGGTGCATTGCCCAAGCGAAATCTCGTTCAGTCTTACCCCACTCAAGGCTGATCTTTCGATCGAAACTACCTCCCTTATCGGTGACACAATGCTGAGATTCAGTGCATCGTCATGGCATAACCTGGAATTTCACCATCGCATTACTCCGCCACAATCACGCCTGAAATTGCCGGAGTTTGTGCCAAATGAGCCTGCTGAAGTGCAACTCCTAGCTGTTCTGCAACATGATTCATGAACTGTACATCTTCCGCCTCCCAATGCCGACTCCCCGAATGCTGATAGCCTGCGAGTAATCCCCACAATCGCTGATTCACGAAAATGGGCACGATCGCATGAGAGCGAATCTGAAACTGTTCTAGACCCTCAATATGACAAGGCGACAGATTCGCAGCATAGATATCATCAATCACAAGAGACTCCTTGAAGCGATAGCGTCCTCCTTTCGTCTCCTGAAGATAGCTATCATTCCAAACAAACCCTCGATCGAACTTGCCAAACCCATCCCATTCCTGCGAAGCAAACTCAAAATCATTCACAAACTCGCCGCCCCAATCCTCCGTAAATCGATAGACTGCAACGCGCTCCGCATGAATTACCTGACATAGCTCCCGTGTCGTCGTGCGAAAAATCGTATCAATATCTAACGATTGGCGAATCTTGACAATCACACGCAGCAGCATCTTTTGGCGATCGATGAACTGCTGCAATTCTGCGGTTCGTTCTTGGACTTGCTTTTCTAAAGTCGTCATCAAGGTCTGCAACTGAGACTGCTTGCGCGATCGAGAAATTGCTGCGGCAAAGTGCATTCCTAGCTCCTGCGCCATCTCTCGATCGCGGACATCCCAAGGTATCTGCCCCGCACGAAATAGAGTCAGATACCCCAAAGAATGTTGCTGATACCACAGTGGAATCATTAGCACCCCTCGAATCGGAGTCAGTTGAAAGATAGCCTGAAGATTTTGCAACTCAGGCAGCTCGGTCACCTGATCAATGGTCCAAACGGGATCGTCAGACTCATCAAAATGGTGCTGCCAGACTTGATACTGCTCCATCAAGCTGTATTTTGTAAAGGCAGAAGTTGTAGGCTGACTGCCGCAGGTATGGAGTTCGACAGATCCAGGAGAAGGTGAATCAGGGTCGGGCAATAAGTAAAGTCGTCCACCAATTCCCTTAAAGGCAAACACGGTTGCTTCAAGAGCCATTTTTAGATCGACTGGATCAGGTAAATGCAAAAGCTGCGTAATCGGATTGATAGTGACAAGCTGCACCTGCTGACTTGGATCTTGGCAAATCGCGATCGATAAAAGCTCTGCTAGCAGTTGTACGATTTCTAAATCTGCTTCTAAAAACGGACGAGCGACAGAATAGTAAAGCGCAATCTTTCCCCAGTGCTGTTGTTGATCGTAAAGTGGAACGAGCAACACTAGACGCACACCCATTTTTGAGAGCGTTTCGACTTGATGCGCAGGCAAAATCGCAGTTTGTTCCTGAGTATTGATGCCGCTGGGCTTCTGCTGGATTCGCTGCCCTTGAACATCCACGATCGCGCTATGAGCTAATGAATAAAACAGGTCATTCATCTCAAATGACATCTTATCCTGCGGTCTGGGCACTCGAAATGTAGAGAGCAGGAAGTCTTCGCGGCGATAGTCTGCAATCACCTGAGTTTGCTGCTCAGATTCAAGCCGACAAATCTGAACACAATCTGCTTTCAGAGCTAAGCAAAGTTCTTGTACGGTGATCGTAAAGAGTGTACTGAGATCTGCGCGACTGCGCCATTGCTGCCCGATTGAGGTAAATAAGTTTGCAAGCTGAGATCGATGGCTCGATTGTAGCCATGGGGATATAGAATTCATGCAGATTTCTCCTTCAAAGGAAGAATGACCATGTTCAACCCAACGGCAAGAAGTTTTGTATCGTCTTCTCTGCCGTTTTTCGGCTAGAACACACCCTAAATGTCCCGAAACTAATCGACTCTACTCAGCTCACTCTATTTTATGCGATCGCTGTCCAGGCTGCACCCTCCAAAATTTCAAGCCTGTGTGGCACTCTACTCCACCCTGTTCTTCCAACTTTTGCTGATAAAATTGCTTAATACTCTCATGGCTGCCAGTCATCACTCTACGCTTCAACAAGTTGATTTTCCTGTCGCAGACAAGCCTCAATAAACGAATCAATCTCTCCATTCATGACATCCTGAACTGCCGTTGTTTCCACATTCGTTCTCAGGTCTTTGACCATCTGATATGGGTGGAACACATAGTTGCGAATCTGCATTCCCCAAGCCGCTTCAACTATATCGCCTCGAATCTCCGCGATCTCTTGCGCGCGTTGTTCCTCAGCAATAATCAGTAACTTCGCCTTCAAAATTGCCAGTGCTTTTTCCTTATTCTGAAGCTGCGATCTCTCCTCAGTACAACGCACTGCAATTCCAGTCGGTTTATGCGTAATGCGCACTGCCGTCTCAACCTTGTTCACGTTTTGCCCACCTTTACCACCCGCCCGTGAAGTCGTAATTTCTAAATCCTTCTCAGGAATCTCCAACTGCACTGACAAATCAATCATAGGCATCACTTCGACTCCAGCAAAGCTCGTTTGCCGCTTATCATTTGCATTAAATGGCGAAATCCGAACTAAGCGATGCGTTCCTTTCTCAACTTTGAGATAGCCGTAAGCATATCGCCCATCAATTTCCAGGGTTGCTGACTTAATGCCCGCCTCGTCTCCTTCAGAGATTTCCATCAGGTGAACCTTATAGCCATGCGCTTCGCCCCATCGGGTGTACATTCGCAGCAGCATTTCTGCCCAGTCTTGAGCATCTGTGCCCCCAGCACCCGCATTGATCGTCAGCACTGCACCCTTGGTATCGTAGGTTCCAGAGAGCATTTGTTGGAGTTCCCACTGGTCGAGGTCGCGCTGGAGTTGCTGAGTTTTCGCTTCGGCTTCTTCGAGCAAGGATTGATCCATTTCAAGTTCTAGTAATTCTAGAGTCGCCTCAGCATCTGCTAGATCAGACTTCCAACGATCGAACTGTTCAAGATGAGATTTGTACTCGTTCAGTTCTTGCAGAGTGCGTTGTGCTTGAGTCTGATCGTCCCAAAAATCAGGCTGAGAGGCAATTTGTTCTAGATCTTGAATTTTTGCGGTTAGAGCAGGAACGTCAAAGATAGTCCTGAGTAGTACCCAGGCGTGACGTGAGCAATTCGACATTCCGCTTGAGTTCAACGGTATCCATACAGCGTGCAGTTAAAACAGTATTTCTGATTGTAACTCTGATTTTGAGTCAAGAGACAGAGGAGGATTCGAGTTCACCTTTGCTGAGTTGAAAGGTCTACTGCAAACATCATCTTTTCAGAAACCTGATAAAAACCAAAAGACGATCGCTCTTTTCAGGTTCTCGGTCAGGAGGGCGTTAGAGAAAATGACCGAAGATGGCGATCGTCAGAAATAAGTTTATTAAATTCGGTGAAACTAATCTCTTCTTTCTTGAGATTCAGCATCTTGCATCAAACAACGTTCGAGAAGTTCTACCCGGTAGTGGAACCAATAACGGCGCGGATTTAGAATCAGCGGGTATGCAAGATGGAAAAGTGGCTGATTGAGATATTGCCAGACCGGGAAGCGAGGTTTTAATTGAATCATAAGAGCCATTCATCTAAGTATCAGGTGAGGGCGAAACCGGATGAAGTCAGAATCTTGAAATTCTGAAGCTTATGGTTATTTGCCACTACCAAGATGACAAATTTCACCTAGGACTTCCCTGGTAAGGATTGCGGAACCTGTTGGATCAAGTTTTTGGTGAAGTTCAGTAATTCTAATGAGAGAATTTTTACTGAAGCAGGGTCAGGAGAGATTTGCCCAGATATTCATACTGTTCTGGGGTGTTGTAGATCTGAGCAGAGATGCGGACGAGCCGCTGTGGAGCCTGCGGAAACGGCACGATCGGCACTTCAATGTTAAAGTTCTCTAACAATGCGGCTTGCAGTTCGACATAAGAGCCATGGGGTAACGCTACAGTTGCTAAAGCGCCAATCATTTCTTCTGGACAGAGTGGAGCGACATTCAGTATTTCACAGAGTTGTTTTCTTGCAGAAATCGCTTTCTTCCGGTTCTGCGCGCGAATTGCGTCCCAGCCTTCTGGCAGCAGGGATGCCATAAATTCGATCGCGCTTGGAACGCTTAAGTAAGCGCTCGGATCATTCGTTCCCATCCAGTCGAATTCGAGTTGGAATTTGGAGCGATCGCGGCGAGGAGAATTCGCGCCATGGCTAATTGTCAGCGGTCGAATCTCAGCTTGTTTTTCCTGCTTGACGTAGAGAAAGGCGGCTCCTTTTGGCGCACAGACCCATTTATGACAGGTCGAAGCGTAGTAGGTTGCGCCCAATTTAGCGAGATTCAAATCCACCATTCCAGGAGCATGAGCACCATCAATTAGCGTATCGATCCCCTGTAAGGCTTGAACAATTTGTGCGATCGGGAATACAAATCCAGTCTGGCTCACGACATGATCAATCAATGCTAATCGGGTTTGATCGCTCACTTTTGCCAAAATCGCGCTAACAACTTGAGAAGGGTCTTGAATTGGAAAAGGGATTTCAGCCACGACCACTTTCGCACCGGAACGGGCTGCAACGAAATCTAAAGCATTTCGGCAGGCGTTGTATTCCTGACTCGTGGTGAGAAGTTCGTCATTTGGGGAGAACCTGAGCGATCGTAAAACTGCATTCACCCCAGTCGTCGCATTTGGGACAAAGACCAATTCTTCCGAACTTGCATGGACAAATTTGGCTAAAGCCGCTCTAGCTCGATCGAGCAATCCTTCAAAGTCTCGTCCCAAAAATCGTAAAGGCTGCCGTTCTAACTGGTTTCTGAAGTCGGCTTGAACTTTCAAAACCTCGATCGGACATGCCCCAAACGATCCGTGATTGAGAAATGTAACCGCTGGATCAAGCGTCCAGTGTTCGGAAAAAGAATTCATTTAAAACTCCCCAGACAAGATTCGAACTTGTGACCAATCGATTAACAGTCGACCGCTCTACCGCTGAGCTACTGAGGATTGCGTGTCTCGCGAAACTAATAATAACTTAAGGTTCTGAAATTGTGCAAGTCTTTTTTCAAAATTTCTCAAGTTGCGGTTCAAAAAGCCGAGTAAATTCCCGGAAAGATTCGGTCTGATGGTCGCGATATTTGATGTTAGGGTTAATAACTGTGTTTCCTGGGATTGCGAGCTTCTTACCGTCGATCGCGAAAATTTAACGATGCAACTTCAGATCCAAACTTTTACCGTCCACAAGAAATTCGCGCTAAAAATTAGTCGGGGCACGACGATTCAAACCAATAATATTTGGGTCAGAATCGAGCAGGATGGCATTGAAGGTTGGGGCGAAGCTTCCCCCTTCTCGATCGGTGAAAAACCGCAGACAACTGACGCAATTGCGCGTTCTTTGCAAGCGATCGCGCCCCTTCTTAAAGCCTTACATCCGCTCGAACGCCACCGCATTGATCAATTACTGACGCAGGCTAGAATTCCTTCTGCTGCCCGTGCTGCGATCGATATTGCTCTGCATGATTGGCTGGGAAAATCCGCAGGTTTACCGCTTTGGCAACTGTGGGGATTAGAGCGAGATCGAATTGTCCCAACTTCTGTCACGATTGGAATCAACACGCCAGAAGGCGCAAAACAACGAGTCAAAGATTGGTTTGGTAAAGGAACGGTCGAATCTCCACGTCAAGACATTAGAGCCTTAAAAGTAAAATTAGGAAGCCCAGAAGGGATTGAAGCCGATCAAGCGATGTTTGAAGCCGTACTAGAAGCTGCTCCGGACATTGATCAAATTAGTGTCGATGCAAATGGAGGCTGGACGGTTGACTCTGCTTTAAAGATGGCGCATTGGCTGAGCGATCGCAGAGTTACTTATCTCGAACAGCCTCTTGCAAAAGGGCAAGAAACTGAACTGACAAAGCTTTTCTATCTTTCCCCTTTGCCAATTTTTGTCGATGAGAGTTGTTTTACTAGTAAATCGATTCCAGCATTAAGCGATCGAGTGCATGGCATCAATATTAAACTGATGAAATCAGGCGGATTGAGTGAAGCACTCCGCATGATTCATACTGCAAAAGCTCATGATTTGAAAGTGATGTTTGGATGCTATTCCGATAGTTCGTTGATGAATAGCGCGATCGCGCATCTCTCTCCACTAGCAGACTATTTAGATCTCGATAGCCATTTAAATTTAGTCGATGATCCCTTTGTCGGCGCACTGTTTGAAAGTGGGCGAGTGATTCCAAATAACGAGCCAGGTTTGGGTGTTTCACTGAGAGCAAGATTATGCTGAAATCAACGGATCGAGTTGCTATACTTCTTCACGAAGGCATTCAAGGATCACAGGGTAAAACAGGTCTAGCTTTTACTCGTTCTTGCGCTGATTCAGTGGTTGCGATCGTGGATCATCAATCTGCTCGTCAGTCTTACCAAGCTTTAACTCACATTGCTTGTGATGCTCCGATCGTTAGTTCTGTCTCAGAAGCATTAAAGTATCAGCCGACTGCTTTACTCATTGGGATTGCTCCATCTGGTGGAGTTTTACCGGACTTATGGTTGGCTGAGGTTCAACAAGCAGTGGAAGCTGGATTATCGATCGTCAATGGACTTCATACTGCGTTACTGCCAAAGTTCCCACAGCTTAAGCCAAATCAATGGATCTGGGATATTCGACAAGAACCCGCCGGATTAAAAGTAGGAAGCGGGGTCGCGCGATCGCTCGCTTGTCGAAGAGTCCTAACCGTTGGCACAGATATGAGCATCGGCAAGATGTCTACAAGTTTGGCACTGGATAAAGTTGCGAAACAGAGAGGCTTGCGATCGCAGTTTCTTGCGACTGGACAAGCCGGAATTATGATTGCAGGGGATGGCATTCCGCTGGATGCAATTCGAGTTGATTTTGCAGCAGGTGCAGTCGAACAGCTAGTCATGCGCCATGCTGAGAATGACATTCTGCATATTGAAGGACAGGGTGCTATCTTCAATCCTGCTTCAACTGCAACCTTGCCATTAATTCGAGGGTCGCAACCGACACATTTAGTCTTAGTTCACCGTGCAGGTCAAATGCACATTCGGAACTGTCCACAGGTTCCCATTCCACCGTTAAAGGAAGTTGTGCGCGTTTATGAATCGCTAGCCTCAGCAGGAGGGTCATTTGCTGCGGTAAAAGTTGCGGCGATCGCATTAAATACAGCCCATTTAGACCAGAATGCAGCCTGGAGAGCGATCGCTCTGATTCAAGAAGAGACGCAACTTCCTTGTACTGATCCGATTCGATTCGGGGCTGAACTTTTACTAGACGCTGTTTTGAATTGTGAAAGTGCTATCTAATCCTCTAGAACGTTTTTGGGCGAGACGAATTAGCGATCGAGTTTTTGTATGGCTATAAGCGCGATCAAGTTTGCCTGTCACCTGTGCGACTTGTAAGAGTAGTCCTAGTGCTTGTAACCGAGGAGTGGTCGAAGTAAGAAGTTGCTCAAGTTGAGCCTCAGTACTTTGCAACTTGATGTCTGGAAGTAATCTTCTCATCACTCTCTCATGCAGAATCAACTGCAATAAAGCGGTCGTTTGAGATGGAGTGAACCTTGTTTGCTTAAGGGCAGAAGAAATCGATCGAACCTGCATCGGGACGAGCAGTGACGAAGCGATCAGAAATGCGCTCAAAATATAGAGCCTTCTCATAATCAGGGAATGACTTTCTAGAGTGCTTCAAGCATTACAGAAGAAAGATTTAATTCGCACACGAACTGTCACAGATCGGCGATCGGCACAGGGGATTGTTTCTCTGCCAAACAAAAGAGGGATAGACGAATCCATCCCTCTCAAAAGCCACAAATTGTAGACCGACTTAAACCGCGATCGCAGCCGTATCCAACTCGATCACCTTTGAATCGGGTGCAGAATGCCACACTTTCCCATCAAGTGCCATCTGCTCAATTAAACTTGCCAGTCTCAGAGCCTTCAGGGCTTGAATTCCACCCACAGATGGAGACAATCCGCCCCGCACACACTGAACAAAATGCTCCAACTCAGCATGAAGCGGCTCAATATTACTCGTCTTTACTTTCTCAATCAAACCATCCTGGCAATACAAGACCTGACCGTAATCCGTCTTATAATTTGCCATCGTTTGACGATGAATTAGAATCTCATTATTGAGAAAATCCGCTTCAGTCAGCGAATTTTTACAATGTGCCGAAATTCGCCGAATCTTCCGATGGGTTACCTTACTTGCCGTCAACGTCGCCACAATCCCATTCGCAAACCCTAACGTCGCCGTCACATAATCCAACTGCCCCGAATTCGAGGCGCGGCTGCCACTTGCCGTCAGTTTCACAACTTTAGAATTTGCTAATTCCAATAGCAAATCAATGTCATGAATCATCAAATCCAGCACAACCGAAACATCATTCGCCCGATCGCTATAAGGACTCATCCGGTGAGCTTCGAGCGCCAGCACCTCTTCCGTCTTCAGAACCTTACTCAGTTCCTGAAACGCTGGATTAAACCGCTCAATATGTCCGACTTGCAAAATGCACTGACATTCCGCTGCCGCATTGACTAGCGATTCTGCCTCCGCAATACTTGCCGCGATCGGCTTCTCAATCAGAACATGAACACCCGCTTTCAGAGCCGCCATTCCAACCCCATGATGCAACCGAGTCGGCACGGCAATACAAACCGCATCCACCCGCGTTAGCAAATCATGGTAATCCTCAAAAAATCGGACACGATACTTACTAGCCGTGTCCAATCCGCGTTCTACATTGATGTCCGAAACTCCAATCAGTTCAACATCTTTTAACAGACTTAACACCCTGGTATGATGTTGTCCCATATTGCCCACACCGATCACACCAACGCGCAACGGCTCTGGTTGGCTCCGGGACACACCAAACTGGGAATACCCAATTGGGATATTATCTTGCACTCTTATTCCTCCTCCACCACCGAAATTGTGCTGATTAAACAGCCGTATAATCTCCTCAGACATCCAGATACTATCACAGCGACATTATTTATGAAGAATTCCAAAGGCTGGATTTTTTAATTTCTGCGCCCAGAGGCGGAATTTTTAGGCGCTTGATAGCATATGCGATCGGGAAGCCCTGCCTGCGCCGCTCAACACTGCACCCAATCAGACACAATTGATTAAACTGTAATTCCGTAAAGTTGCAATTTCCGAGTCAATACGGATTCGCCTTAAACCCCTCATCCGTGAAATTACGATGTGCATTCTATGCGAATGCCGGGAGGTTTATGAAGTTTCCGCCAAAATTACGTAGGACTCAGATGACTCTATTGCTATGCAGCATTGGACTGGCTAGAATCTGGGATCAAGTCATTCTGTTGTCGAGTTGACATGAAAACTCCCGCACAACCTGTACCACCTGAAGTCGTGCAGCAAGTCTCCGATTATTTTAGTGTATTAGGCGAGCCGATGCGTCTTCGCATTCTCAATCTTTTGCGAGATGGCGAAAAATGCGTTCAGGATCTCGTTGAAGCCACTGATACAAGCCAAGCCAATGTATCTAAGCATCTCAAAGTGATGCTACAAGCGGGAATCTTAACTCGTCGATCGAAAGGGACGCTGGCCTATTACAGCGTCGAGGACGATTTGATTTTTGAGTTATGCAATCTGGTGTGCGATCGCTTAGCGAGTCGCATTGAACAGCAGGCTCAGTATTTTCGAGCCTTTAGTCTCACCAGTCGTCGCTAGGCGTTATTCCTGTTTCGTACCTGTGTCTTGCTCAAACTGCAATCGTGTCAACGGTTGCTCTACAATCAGCCCTTCTCCACCCAAAACGGTCAAAGGCTTTCCTTCAACCGATAGAAAAACCTTTGCTTGCGGGTCGAGACTGGTTGCTGTGTAGAGAATTTGAGCGAGGCGACCTGTCATTGAGAGGCTTCCTCCTCCTGCGGTGAACGGTTTCGTCAGATCGACATAGATCGAGTCTGATTTGACCTTGAGACTGCGGAGTTGTGTCCCTTGAGGGATTCCGCTCATCAAATCTTTGTTAGGCGGATTGCTTAGCAGAGTATTAACCGCAGCCGTGAGTAAGGCTTCTTGGCGATCGTCAGACTTGACTTTGATCGCGATTGGAACGAGTTCTACATCGGTTGCACTCTCTTTGAGCCAAAAGACCTGCGCTGTTTTCTCAGCGGTTGAAGCTTGTGGCTTGATAAAATTCTGTGAAGGAATCGCTCGCTGGACATTAGGCTGAGGCTGTTCTACTGCAACAGGAGTGGATTGATTTTTCTGGGCATTTTGCCAGGTAAAGAACGCAGTTGCACCTCCGGTGGCAACAACGAGCGTAGACAATCCAACTACGATTCCAAGGGGAAAACGGCGCTGATGCTCTTGCATATGAGAAGTCCTCAACTTAGGGAAGGGATGAAAAAGTTCTGAAACCCGGTAGATTGTAAGGGTTCTACAGTTATGTTTAGCGCAATTTCGGATTTTTCACACAAATAGTTATTTTTTCCTTACGTCTGGTCGTATTTGTACAAAACTCGCAACGTCTAAGTAAGAAGAGTTGAGCGTCAGGTTCAAAATACGAGCCGTTGTGTTTGAAGCTTCCAATCGGCGCAGATCCAAACGATCGCGGATAAGATTCTCGATCGCTTGAGTAATCTGCTTAGGGCTTTCTTGACCATTCGCCCAAATTCTCAAACCATTCAGTTGTAGCGATCGACCTGCAATTATTTGCGGCTGTGCTTCCGCGATAATGGTTAATTTAGCGGGATCTCCCTGTTCTTGTAGCTCGATTTGAAATTTAGCGCGATTTTGTGAAAGCAGCGTGAACTGAGGATTGAGAAAGTCATAGCGTTCAGCTTGCCTAGCTTGCGATCGAGTTAAAAGTTGAAGACTCAAATTTTTAAGTCGAGCAGTAACCAGTGGAGATTTCAAAGCTCGATTGATATCTTCCTGAGCGAGGACAATTCTAATTCCAGCCTGAAAAGGTTGAGTCAGTTTGCGATTTTTTAGCCCAACTGCGATCGCATCTGTCTCCAGTTCAAATCGTTCCAATCGCACCCCTTTAACCGGAATAATTCCTCGACCTGCAATCAAAATGCGATCGACTTTACCTTGAACAATTTGATAACTCGGCGCGTTATCGACTCGAACTTGCAGGTGTTCTGCGCTGACGAGTTGTTTGCGGATTTGGGATTCTGCAACGCGATCGACAACGACACCCGTAGGAGAAATAATCCCAAGCAAGCTAGAAAGCAAAATTGTGAAGAGTTCCATATTCTTAGCGCATCGCGTCTGTGACCCACTGCTTTAAGGTTGGAACGACTTGGGCAATTTCAAGTTCCTGCGTTGTCTTTGTTGCTCTCTGAACCACTTCGACTTTCCCATCTTTCAAAGATTTCCCAGTCACAATCCGGTATGGAATCCCAATCAATTCAGAATCTTTGAACTTCACGCCTGCGCGTTCATTGCGATCGTCAAGCAACGTCTCAACCCCTGCTTGATTCAATTCGGCATAGAGTGTCTCAGCCGCGCTGACTTGAGCCGCATCATTCACGTTTGGAATCACGACGATCGCATGATAAGGCGCGATCGCAACCGGAAAAATGATGCCATCCTTGTCATAGGATTGCTCCACTGCCGCTTGAGCTAAGCGCGAAACCCCAATGCCATAGCAACCCATGACGAGGGGTACTTCCTCGCCTTGCTCATTGGTATAGGTTGCATTCATCGCGATGGAATACTTTGTGCCAAGTTGAAAAATGTGACCAATTTCGATCCCTCTTGCAGTTTGAAGAATTTGAGACGGATCGTGAATCGCTCGATCGCCAACTTTTGCTTTTCGGACATCCACGACTAAACTAGGTTTTTGAAATTCTTTGCCCCAGTTTGCGCCAACTCCGTGATAGCCAGATTCGTCTGCCCCTGTGACAAAGTTTTCTAAATCCACCACCGTCTGATCGATGAATCGGACAAATTTTGACGCGATTTCTTTGCTGGGCTTGATGTAATCATCTGCGATCGCAGGTGAAATGTATCCCAATGGCAAAGATTTTGCTGCCCATTTTTGCTGAGCTTCCGCATCAGGAACGCTCAACGAAATCACAGTTTTTCCACCAAACTGCTCAGCAATTTTCGTTAATTCATTCAGCAATTTCACATCATTGACATCTTGATCACCTCGGATGTGAACTAGTACTAATACTGTCATGCCACTATCAAATACAGCTTGATAGAGTACGTTTTTGACCACATTAGTCGGAGAGCATTTGAGAAACTTGCAAACCTTCTCAATAGTTTCTGTCCCAGGGGTTTCCCGCTTCTCAAAACTAGAGAAAGGAGACGGGACAACATCAGCAGGAAGCGCGATCGCTTTTTCGACATTTGCTGCGTATTTGCCATCTTCGGTGTAGAGAACTTCGTCTTCACCTGCTTCTGCTAACACCATAAATTCTTGCGATCCAGAACCGCCGATTGCGCCAGAATCGGCATCGACTGCCCGAAACCTCAAGCCTGTTCTACTGAGAATCTTGCAGTAAGCCTCGTGCATTTTTTGATAGGTCACTTTCATCCCTACCTCATCTGCATCAAATGAGTAAGCATCTTTCATAATGAATTCGCGTCCCCGCATCAAGCCAAATCGGGGGCGAATCTCATCTCGAAATTTAGTTTGAATCTGATAAAGGTTTTGCGGCAACTGACGATAAGAGCGAATCATATCGCGTGCGATCGTCGTAATCACTTCTTCATGGGTCGGACCCAAACCCACTTCGCGTTCTTGGCGATCGATCAGCGCGAACATGATTCCTTCAGCTTTGGTATAAGTATCCCACCGCCCAGACTCTTTCCAAAGTTCCGAAGGTTGCAACTGAGGTAATAAACATTCTTGTGCCCCTGCTGCGTTCATTTCCTCACGCACAATTTGCGAAATCTTTTGCAACACGCGCCACATGAGCGGCAAATACGAATAGATGCCGCTGCCAATTCGCCGAATATAGCCTGCGCGCACCAGCAGCTTATGGCTGGGAATTTCTGCTTCTGCTGGATCTTCCCGCAATGTCACAAATAGCATCTGAGATAGCCGCATCGATCGTGCCCTTGTTGCAAAAAACCACACTCTATTCTAGAAGGCATTGGCATTTTGATAGGGAATGTTCTGCACTTTTTCCTAATTCAAACCATTCCAGATTCAGCCTGTCTCACCCTGGAAGCTATCACAAGACAGAGAAAAGGTCTGAAGCTTATAACCCTATGGTCTTTCTACAAAGCATAGATTGATTTCTATTTACTGTATCAACATCTCGATCGTCCAAACGGATCCAAGATTCATTCTCAAGCGTGCAACGTCTGTGTACGATGATTAGTGTCAGACCCATTAAAAATAAGACGCAGCAGGTGAAGTATGACCGCAGTGACTCCAACCCCAACCTCGACCAAACCCGCCTTTACAGAGGGGATTCAATATTTTAGCAACGAGTTACCTGGGTTTGAGACTTATGGCAAAACCTCCGCGATCGCTGACGGCAAAAGCGCGATCGCAGATCCCACCGATCCGGCTGCGGGCTATCAAACCCTGCTTGCTGCGGATGCCCTGCGCTATTTGATTCTACAAATGACGGCGAGTAAAGCCTCGGGTCACCCCGGCGGATTTGCAAGCCAAGCGGAAGCCTATGCCGCTTTTGTGATGTTAGGACACAAAAACATCATCACGGAAGTTGGACATCACGCGCCCGGATTTTATAGCGCCATGTTCCTCGATCGCTCCTTAGAAGATATGGGCATCGAAACGGTGCAACAATTGCGCGATCGTTTCCGGGAAAAGCATGGGTTATTGGGTCACTTGTCCGGCTTCATTCCGGGGATTTTGGCTCCGGCAGGTCCTTTGGGTCAAGGTCAGCATTTCGCCATGTCTGCCTCGCTACTGCATCGTGATAAATTGTTCCCCTTCACAGTGGGCGATGGGGGACTGGGTGAGCCTTACATCATGAGTTCGATGGCGCACTTCAACACTGCATTTCCAGGGGTGACCAACTTCTTGCCCATTCTCGTTTGGAATGGCTACTCGCAAGAGCATCACAGCATGGTGTCGCTCAAGACGAATGAGCAAATGATCGAATTCTGGAAAGGCAATGGATTCGAGAATGTAATCTTGGTCGATGCGAAAGATTTTGACGATCGTAATCAGCCGACTGAGTACGTTGATAGCACGATCTTTTCTCTAGAACAGCGAATCAAGTTCACGAATTCGGTTCTCATTGCTGCCGATGAAGCTGCAAAATCAGCCTTGGGCGGCAAATTGACCGTCTTTATCATCAAACAGCTAAAAGGGGCAGGCGTTCACGCAAAAGGCTCGAAGTCTCATAACCTCTATGCTCAACATACTTTAGAGAATGAAGATATTATCAATGCTCTGAAGACGCGGGCATTGACTCCTGAAGCTTGGGCATTAGTGCGATCGAACTGTGAACGTGCAGGCGGCGGTTCGGCAAGTAAAACGGTTGTGACTGAATTTGAGCGGGCATTACCGGACTTGGGACAGTTGCCGCTCGAAGAATATGCAGTAGGCGGAGATGCGAAAGTTTCGACAACGGCAATGGGTCGATTAGTCGGACATGTCGGACAAAGCGATCGCACTTTCTTAGTCACGAATGCAGACGGGAACGAAGCATCTGGAATCGCGAATATCAACCAAGCGCTGAAGATCATTCACCCAACTGAAGATTCGCTCTACAATCAGGCTCCCAATGGTCAAGTGTATGAGCCATTGAGTGAAGATGCTTGTGCCGGACTTGCAGCAGGCTTAGCCTTGATGGGATGTCGATCGCTGTGGTGTTCTTATGAATCGTTTGCGATTAACGGCTTACCGATCTGGCAAACGGTAACGCAAGCCATGGCAGAACTGCGCCGTCCCACGCCTTCAACGATTACTTTGTTTACCGCAGGAGCATTAGAGCAGGGTCGAAATGGCTGGACTCATCAACGTCCTGAAGTCGAAGCTTACTTTGCCGCAATGCTGAGAAATGGTAACGTGTTCGCGCTATTCCCACCCGATGCAAATAGTATTCAGGCTTGCTACGACTGGGCATTAACCACGAAGAACAAGGGCGTTGTGATTACGGCTAGTAAATCTCCGTTACCAATTCGCACAACTCTAGCACAGACAAAACAAGCGATCGAGCAAGGTGGCATTGTCCTGCATGAAAGCACTGGCTCGAAAACGATCGTCTTTGGGGTAATTGGCGATATGACTTTAGTGCCTGTGTTTGAAGCCGCAGCGAGTTTAGAAGCGCAAGGGTATGGTGTGCGGATCGTGTCGATCGTCAATCCTCGCCGCTTGTATCGTGTGTCTGATGTCGCTTGGGATGCTTGCTCTGAGCCTGATGGTGGATTTTTGGATGATGCGACCTTCGAGCAGCTATTTGCAGGTGATGCCTTAATTGGGGTTACAGGGGGTGCCAGTGGAATGCTAGAGCCGATTATGCTCCGCAGTACTGCCAAACGAGATACCTTTGCTTGGAAACGTGGCGAGACGACTGCAACCGCAGGCGAGTTGATGGCATTTAACAGCATTACCGCAGCAGGCATGACGAAAAGAGCGATCGAACTTGCTCAGTAATCTTGCACCTGATTTGCTGCTTCGTTTCTGTCCTTTTATCCCTCTAAATCCGCCAATATTGGCGGATTCAGAGGGCAAAGAATATCAATCCACTTGTGCTAAACAGTTGCCATTCACGGGTATTGAGGGAGCAAATCCTAAACCATCTGAACTCAAAAAAAGCCATGATCATTCAACTTAATGCCGAACAGATTGATGCAGTTGATCTCAGTCCGACGATCGCAATCATCGACCCCCTCATGTTCAAGATTCGAGAATATGAGCAATCGATTCAATTTAAAATCGATTACCCGCTAGAACCCGGCGATCCGCGTGAATTTTCAGAAGTGCCAGAAGTCCGACTCTGGTTTATTCGGCTTGATGCGCTGTATCCTTGGATGCCCTTTCTACTCAACTGGTCGGAAAAAGAACTGGGTCGCTATGCGGCAATGCTGGTTCCCCATCAAATTCAGAAAGACGGGATTGAATACAACCCAGAAGCCTTGGAAATCTTCGTCATGCAAAAAACCTTTGTGATGATGAATTGGCTGGAGGGGCAGCGGATCGAATCGCGATCGCGAATTCAGGCGATGGCGAAGACTTTGGGCTATGACTTAGACGATGCGTTTTTCTTAATGCTGCAAGGACGCTAATATTTTAAGTGCGTTCTGAAAGTGAGTCAGTGGATGAAAAAAATTGCTGAAATTTGGCAGGGAATGTCTCGAACACTCCAAGGACGAGATGCAACCTCTGCTATTTTTCAAACCTTGCTGGCTCGATTTCTGATTATTCTGGTCAATGTGGCAACGGGTACGATTACTGCAAGAATCCTAGGTCCAAGTGGTCGTGGCGAACAGGCTGCGATGACGATTTGGCCTCAATTCTTTGCGTACTCCTTATCACTAGGATTGCCGAGCGCATTACTTTATACCTTAAAAAAGTATCCAACAGAACGATCGAAGAGTTTTTCTGCTGCGGTGTTGATGGGTGTCATTCTTAGCACGATCGCGGCTGTGATTGGGATTTTCACGATTCCCATGCTGCTCAAAAAATATTCAGCCGATACGATCCATCTATCACAGGGGTTGATGCTGGCTGTGCCTATTGTGATGTTTACAGAAATTCTGCGATCGGCAATGGAAGCGAGCGACGAATTCGCGATCGCCAATAAAATTCGCTATATTCCTCCACTAAGCACCTTAGTGATGCTTGTGGGATTAGCTCTGACAGGAAAGCTCACCCCCTTTACTGCTGTTGTGTCTTACTGGCTTCCAGGGATTCCCATTTTGGTCTGGATGATTGCTTGTGCGAGGCAATTTTTCACGATTCGAGTTGAGCGAGTTCGTCGATCGACGAAACGACTCCTAAACTATGGATTACGAGCTTACGGAATTGATTTGATCACCACATTAGCAGGGCAGATTCAGCAAGTTTTAGCAGTGACTCTGCTGATCCCAGCTTCGATGGGACTTTATGCGATCGCGTTTAGTCTCTGTCAATTGCTATATGTGGTACAAAGCTCGTTTGTGACGGTGCTATTTCCTAAAGCTGCGGCGCGTCCGGTCGAAGAAGTCGTACAAATGACGGGTAGAGCCGCACGAATTGGAGGATTCTTAGCAATTTTGATAGCGGCATTTATGATGCTATTTGCGCCGATCGTATTGAACTTACTATACGGAAAAGACTATCTAGCAGCGATTCCTGTGTTTCGGATCTTAGCGGTTGAAACTGTACTCGGTGGGACGGCAGTCATCTTGTCTCAGGCATTTATGGCACTCGATCGCCCTGGGATTGTCACGGTAATTCAGAGTGCAGGATTAGTGCTTGGTATTCCTTTAATCTTGTGGCTCACTCCCGTATTTGGACTCTCAGGCTTGGGCTTGGCATTGCTTAGCTCAACTACAATTCGACTGATTGCAACATTACTGTGCTATCCGATTGTGTTGAAAACGGCTCCACCAAGTCTATGGTTCGTGCGCCAGGATATTGAATTTGTGCGATCGAGAATTCTTCGACGTTAAAGATGCAGAACGAATCCTGGAAGAACAGTTTCGCCTGAAAGCTGAACTGGAAATGGCAAGACCTCGACCGATTGCCCAAGTCGGATCGATCAGCCATCCCAGTTGCAAACTACTCTCAAATTGAGCGTATTCATGCCTTTACTTCAGAAGCGTCTCTTTGATAAACATGATGGTGGAATAGAACTGGAAGTCCACGTTCTTCTTTTTCGAGAAGCCATGCCCTTCATCTTTTGCCATCAGATACCAAACGGGAGTGCCCTGATTTCTGAGCGTTTTTACAATCTGTTCTGCTTCGTTTAACGGAACACGAGGATCGTTTTTACCATGAACGACAAACAGCGGTTTTTTGATCTTCTCTGCATTATTTAATGGAGAAATCTTCAGAAGAAATTCTCTCATTTTTGGGTCGCGTTCATCCCCATATTCAACTCGACGCAAATCGCGACGATAGCCTTCAGTGCGTTCTAGAAATGTGACAAAATTCGAGATTCCGACAATACTAATTGCCGCGCGAATACGATCGCTATAATTTGTCGCTACGGCTAAGGACATATACCCACCATAGCTACCCCCCGTGACGAGAATTCGATCATTATCGAGTCCCGGCTGAGTCTCGATCCAATCCAGTAATGCGCCAATATCTTTGACAGAATCTTCACGCAAGAAGCCATTATCTAGCTTGAGAAATGTCTTGC
>JALOOO010000359.1 GCA_025454375.1 Leptolyngbya sp. Prado105
GCTATTTTGGTTGCTTGAAATGAAATAAACTGAATGGAAAAGGCTTAAAAACAGTGGCGATACGAAATCGCCACTGTTTTTAAGTGTCACCTTTTTTTAAGTGTCACCTTTCGACATCAGATTGCATTACCCGTTCGAGGAGCCAAATGAATGGGGGAGCTTTGTGTGGTCATCAGAGGAATTTGAATCGTGAAGGTCGCTCCTTGACCTAATCCTAGACTCTCTGCTCTGACCGTGCCGCCATGCAATTCCACTAGATGACGGACGATCGCCAACCCCAGTCCCAGCCCACCATAAGCACGGGAAATTGAGCCATCTGCTTGACTGAAGCGATCGAAGACATAGGGGAGAAACTCTGGATTAATGCCAACGCCTGTGTCCTTGACTTGGAACTGCACACTCCGATCAACTTGCTCCAGGCGCACTTCAACTCGCTTAGCGTTGGGTGTGAATTTCACTGCATTTAAGAGCAGATTCCAAAGGATCTGCTGCAAGCGCTCCTTGTCGCCCCAGAGTAGCTCGACATGGGGATCAACATGGAGGGAAAACTCCAGTGATTTTGCAGCAATGGCAGGATGTAATTTTGCAAGGACGGCAGTCAGTATTTCTTCCATGTGAACAAAGGTGGGGTTCAGTTGTAATTGCCCCTGGATAATTTGAGAAACATCTAAAATGTCTTCAATAATTTGAGTTTGTTTCTCTGCATTCCGCTCAATCACGGCCAAAGCCTGACTCAGTACAGCAATATCGTAGGTAGGTTGAGTCCGCAGCAATTTCGACCAGCCAAGAATGGCATTAAGCGGGGTTCGCAGTTCGTGGTAAAGCGTAGACAAAAATTCATCTTTAAGTCGATGCGTTTGAGCCAATGCTTTAGCTTGCTGCTGCAGCGCATCCTCTAGCGCTTTGCGATCGCGAATGTCCTCCACCAAGCCTTCAACAAATAAATCCCGACCACGAGCCGTGATGGTTTGATTCAGCGCAACCCACACCGTATGCCCGTGGATGGATCGAACTTGAACCTCTCGTCTCAACCATTGTTCGGCCAAGGGAAGTGATGGGAGTGATGACGGTTGGCACTCTGAGGATTCCGATTGCTCCGAAAGTTGAACTTGAGGATGCAAAAATAGCTCTTGTAGGTTCAGCGCTTGGGCTTCTGCTAAAGTCTGCACTCCCAGCAACTGAAGAAAAACTGGGTTGGCTTCAACGAGATGGCCCCTGAGCGTTGCGCGAAAAACACCCACCTGAAGATGGCTCAGGAGTTCCTGTAATCGCATTTCAAGTTGGTTGGCTTTTTGGCGATCGGCCACTCGCTCCAGTGCCAGCCGAACAGCGCTGGACAGGCGGATGTAGTGCTGTGGAGATTTAACGATATAGTCATCCAGGCCCGCCTTCATGGCCTCGATCGCCTCTTCTTGGGTCGTTGAGTTGGTAAACATGATGACCGGACAAAGGGGGCAGACTGATTTCAACTGGTGTAACACCGTCAAACCATTGCTCCAAATGAGCTGATAATCAGTGATGGCAATATCAAAGCGATTTGCGCTTAATGCTTCATCCAAGCCAGACTGGTCAATAATCTGCTCAATTTCGATCTCATTAAACTCTCGTTTAAGCTGACGAACCACCAGCGTCCTATCGTCCGGATTATCATCAATCAGAAGAACTCGTAGCATCTTTTCTTATTTACATTCCAAAAGGATTATTTAAACAACCGATCTGGCTTCCAAGATGAACGAAATCCACATTAATGACAAATGCCTGTAGAAGTATTTCATGAGACATTCATGCTCACGATGGAGCAGCAACGGAAAGTAATTTTTTAGCGGCTATTTGTTAGCGGCTATAGAGAGTGATGAGTTGGTCGGGTTCAACTACAACGACCTCATCTGCCGTAACGTTACCCACAATCACGCCTGCGGCTGCGCCTCCCAGGATTTCCGCTAAATCAATAGCACCAAAAATTTCACCCAACGCCGCTCCGCCAGCCGCACCAATCCCGGCATCTTCTGCGATCGATCCGACAGAAGTATCACGCGGATCTCTCCGATCTTCGAGGATATTCGACTCCGCGTCTAGGCTATAGCGTTGACCATCAACGCGCACAGCACGAGCTACGTAGCGCAGCCCATCTTCAGCAGGTTCATAGCGACCTTCAATGACAGAACCTGCCGGGATCGATAATCCATCTAGTGAAATGCTATCTTCAACGACTAAGTTGTAGTTACAACGACTAAGTTGTAGTTATAGGTGCGATTGGTGTTGAGATAAAGCGTTTCAGATTCGGCACTAGCAGCGGGAATTGCTCGACTTTGGGCAATTCTGCTTTCGAGAGAATTGGGAAAGCGCCTAAGAGCCGTTGCAGAAGCAAGACCAGGGATTAACGGGATGCTACTGAATGCGACAACGCTAATGGTTAGCCCCAGTAAACGAATGGGCGATCGCACTAAAGCAGAAACCGGACGATAAACCGTTGAAAACAGAGTCATAGGATTAGCCTCCTAGAAGTACCTATGACTACAGGATAAGTAATTGTCCTTTAACTTGCCCTCTCTTTTGAGTAGGATCTATCACGCTGAATTCGTCCTCAGACCTACGTCTTTGGTATCAGAGGATGGGGATTGTAGTCCTTTGAACTTCTACAGCGATCGATGAACTACTTTCGCCAAAATTGAATCTGAAAGGCGATCGCCCCTACACCCGTATCCAGGTACGATAACAACGCAGTCCGAGAATGATCAAGATGAGCGATCGCACCACCCCAACCGACGAAACCCGAAGCTGTACAACAGGACTCACCGTCTGTTGATCTGGATATTTAGAGGATAGTAAGGATGAGGCACTCTCTTCACCACAAGCATTTTCCATAGTAATCGGGATATCTCAGAATATTTTCAGCGATCGTTTCACTGTTAGCCAATCTTTTGATTCAGACATGACAATTTGATTCAGACATGACAATCCGACATCCATTAGGATGACCATTCAAGCGATCGTCTCCTAATCTAGAGTCATATCTCTGTGATGTAAAGTAGCATACTTACTATTTGTTAGAGATTTTTCCGAAATTTTGCTGGAAAGATTTTAGGCGTTGCTGAATCTGTCTATGATTTTTCATTGCCGATCCCGAGCAGGCAAGATGCCTACCCCACGGGACAATGAGATTTCATAGAGGAATTCAGCACTCCCAGATTTTACTGAGAAAAGGTTCATCCACTGCTCTGTGGCCTACTTCACGCTTGTATCTATCTTAGGGCAGAGATTTTTCTTGAACCTGACTAGAGAAAATTTCTGTAAATTAAGCCTGCAAAGCATAAAGAAGCACAGCATCAACCCTGTCTTTAGAATGATTTAAAGTCTCTCAGCAGAGGGATACTTCAAGGAAGGCATTCTACTAAATTTGATTCAGTCAAAATCCTGGGTACTGCTGAATCTGTCTATGATGTTTCCTGTCAATGATTTTTCATTAATGATTTTTCATTGTTGATCCCAAGCAGGCAAAATGCCTACCCCACCGGACAATGAGATTTCATAGAGCTATTCAGCGATTCCAAATCCTGTTCATTTTGTAATGTCTAACCTTGTCCACTCAACCCTAAATCAATTCTTTCTGGACTCCCTGTGACAAACTCAGAGACGGCTCATTCCCCCCACGCTCCATCAACCCAAGGTGCAGCTTCTACACGGCCAACGCTGACATTAACGGATGCGATCGCTATCATTGTGGGAATTGTCATTGGTGCGGGCATCTTTGAGACGCCTGCGCTGGTGGCGGCCAACAGCGATCGCCCCGCTGCGGTTCTCGGTACCTGGCTGGCTGGAGGAGCAGTTTCCTTCCTGGGAGCCTTATGCTATGCCGAGTTAGCCACAGCCTACCCCCATATGGGCGGCAACTACGAATATCTCAAACGGGCGTTTGGCCGAGATCTG
>JALOOO010000141.1 GCA_025454375.1 Leptolyngbya sp. Prado105
CAGCGACAAGACTGAAATTAATTCGCCTGCGCTATCAAATAGCACCGAGTTATACCACTCACAATGCACGATCGAGCCATCTTTCGAGAAATTGCGGCTATAGCACATGTTGCGAGTCGTCTGTCCGTTAAGCAATTGTGCAATCGCCTGATCCACACTTTCTAAATCATCTGGAACGACTAACCTCCAACTGCCAAACTGTTTTCCAATCACTTCAGTTGCATTCCAACCGAGCAAGGCTTCTGCTTCTTGTGACCAGCGGGTAATTTTGAGATTTCGATCCCATTCGATCACTGCAAAAGGCGAGTTCTCCACATGAAATGAGAGCCGCTGAAGTGCCCCTCTCAAAGCTTCTTGAGCCTGGTCGCGTTCTCTGATCGTTTCGACGGAATCGGTCATATTGCGGAAAAACAAAGATACGCCTGACTTAGACGGGTAGGCACGCATAGAATACCAGTGCTGACAGGGTTCGTAGTAGTCTACTAATTCCAACGGAACGCCTTCTGCTAGGGCGCGGCGATAGAGTTGTCCAAAACTTGTTTCTGCAAAGTCAGGAAACTCTTGCCACAGCACTTTTCCGAGCAGGTCGCGCGCAGGTTTGCCTAGGGTGAGTGCAGCGGCATGATTGATATAAGTAAATCGAGCAGCGCGATCGAAGGCGACAAATCCATCGGTAATACTTTGCAAGACCTGAGTAATCTGCTCGCGGGCGAGTTCTGCTTCAGCACGGGCAATTTGCTCGCGTTCTAGAAGTTGATGCCGCTCTTCTTCAATCCACTGCCGCAAGCTCACATCTGAGAAAGAAACGACAACGGCATAGGGGAGAGGTTGCCCCGGTTGAAACAGAGGCTGAGAATTAATCGAAATCCAGGTGACCTGTTTTTCCGGTTTGCACAGACCCAAAATTACCTCAGAGCAGGGAATTCCAGTTTTTGCCGTGATCAGCCCAGGAAAATCTTCTAAATTGAATGCGGAGCCGTCCTCATGAATCGCACTCCAGCCTAACTCTAAAAGACTGCGATCGGCTAATTCATCGATCGCGCATTCTAAAATCTTTTCAGCACTCGCGTTACAAGTCTCAATCACGCCATTTGAATTCAGCATGATCACCGCTTCGTGCATCGCTTCGACAACCGATCGATAGCGCTGCTCACTCGTTCTCAGGCTCTCCTGTTCGCGGCGGCGACGGCTGACCTCGGCTTGAAGCTGCTCGATTTTGCCTTCGAGTTTGGCAATCTGATGTTGCATGGCTCGCACGGTTGAGCGAGTAAAGTCTGTTGGGTCGCTTGAAACTGAAGGAGCAACGGCTTTAGGAATTTCCTCAGTCGCTTCTTGTACAGATTGAAATTGGAGTTGAGATCTCAGTTCTGCAACGAGAACTTCGAGTTCCGCGTTGCGTTGTTGTAACTGAGTCTGGTCAGTTTCTCGCATGACTCACGCTCGATCTGAGGGTGTAATAAATCTTTGCCTCTAAAATCTTCACTCATGAGGTGAGCGAACTTCATGCAGAATTGCTGAAGTTCATTTAAAGAGTTTCATAAGGCAGTTCGATCACAAAGGTAGTCCACCCGGTTTTACTCTTTACAATGATACTGCCTTGGAGTTGCTCGACAAGTTTTTTCACGAGCGCGAGACCTAAGCCAGTGCCGCCTTTCTGCCAGCGATCGCTGCCCGGTACTCGGTAAAATTTGTCAAAAATATGCGGCAGATTCTTCGTGGGGATTTCGGATTGGTTGGCGATCGTAAATTGCAGCAGGGAGTTCTGATTTTGACTCACTCCTTCGCGGACTTTTAGAGAAATCTCACCTCCACTTTGCGTGTATTTACAGGCGTTATTTAACAGTTCGACTAGAATCCGGCGCAAACTCACTCCATCTGCCACAATAATAGGCAGCGTTTCTGGAAGATTCACCTTCAAAAGTTGTTGACAATCGCGTGTTCTGACTTGAAACGCATCGGTTGTCTTGCGTAAAAGCTCTCTTAAGTTGAGCGGTTCTGGTGGGGCTAATGCTTCTCCTGATTCAAGCTGATACAGATCTAATAGGTTTTGGATCAGTTCATCCCCTTGATCACAGGCATTGAGCGCGATATCGACATATTGCCGTCGATTATCGGGCATGGCATCCATGAGTTGAAGGGCTACTTTAATCGTGGTTAATGGAGCGCGGAGATCGTGCGTAATCGTGTTGAGAAGGTCGTTCTTCTGACTATTGATGGCTTGCAGTTCGTCAACTTTTCTCTGAATGTCAAGCTGGGCGATATTTCTTTTCAAGCGAGCCGCGATCGTATCTAATAATTCCACTCGCCGAAAAGGCTTGGTTAAGTAGTCATCCGCACCTAAATTCATTCCGTGGCGCAGGTCAGATTTGTCCGCTTTAGCCGTCAAAAAAATAAACGGAATCATTGCCGTTCTGGGGTCTTGGCGCAGGGCTTCAAGGACGTTATATCCGTCTACATCAGGCATCTTGATATCGCAGAGAATCAGATCCGGCGATCGCTCTTTTGCGAGTTGAATTCCGGTTAAACCATTATCAGCATTGAGTGAATCAAATCCCCCAGAAGCCAAAATGTCGAGAATGTTCAGCCGAACATCTTTTTCATCTTCAATCACCAAAATCTTCATGAAGTTTCCCCGGGTCGGCGGCTGAATCGATTGATCGCCAAGGATTGAATCATTACTGTTTTGCATTGCAATCAAGTAGGAGGAAGGTTTGAGATTAACTCCGTCTTGGTATTGACGCATTCTCAGATTCCAGGCTTACTCCGTAATTATGACGATTCTTTCCGTACAAGCATGGATTCAGAATTTCGCGCACCCTCGTGTAAATACGGCAATTTCACCTAATTCTAGCGATATTTATGCCGAAAATGCTAGATGTTCTATGACAGTCTCAGCGTCGCTTCCTTCAAAAACTGTGGAATTTACGCAAGTCTAATAAAAAAGAATACAAATATTAAGAAATCACGCACTGTCGTCTTTCATCTCTCTTAAGATAGATAAATCGTTTAATTTGCCTTGATAAAGTTGAAGTAGACCATTGAGATAAACGGATGCTTAACCGAATTTATGGGAAAAATACGGATAAATCTATCGAACAGATAGGGGTTAAAAAATACATCAAACAATATTAAAACTGGCACAATAAATTGGGAATGTTTAAATTCCATTTTGAAAAGTTTAATATCTTCCTTACTCTTGACTTTGCATGAATTTGCTACTTGCAAACGAATCCGACTGTCGATGTTTCAAATTTTGGTTTCACAATCAGCTTTGTGACGGCATTAGTTATCAGGGCGAATTATTTTATCAGTTTCACAGTTTTAGTTCACAGCGTCGTGACCAAGCCTATGATTTGGGTTCAAGGTTGCTCGATCGCGGAATTTCGGTGATTATTTGCTGTTCTAAACAGCGATATTTACTCGGAATTAATCTCCGAAATGATTGGAGTGCGTATGGAGAGCGAGAAAAGCAGCAAATTCTGCTAGAAGTCCAGGGTATGGAATCGGTGCTGAGCCAGCTTTTACGGTGATAGTCTAGAAGGTGAAAATTTCACCGATCGCTCATGCAAACCTACGATGTCATTGTCTGCGGTGCCGGACCTTCAGGATCGATTGCAGCGGCTCAACTTGCTCAAGCTGGTTTAAGCGTTGCGCTGCTCGAAAAGCAGTTTCTCCCTCGTTATAAGACTTGTGGGGGCGGAATGCCGATGGTGATGCAGGCGCAACTACAAGATTTAGCTCCGGCGGCATTTGTCGAGTCGGATGTGACGATGATGCGACATACATGGAAGTTTGAAGATGCCTATTTGGCTTCAATGAATCCGCGATCGACGGATGAGCGATTGTCTCTCTGGATGGTGCAACGCCCAATTTTTGATAATGCGCTGGCTCAAAGGGCGGTTCAGTTTGGAGCCGAGTTGCGCGATGGAATTGCCGTGCGATCGCTCTCAATAGAATCAGATGGCGTAATTGTCAGAGCGCAAGGCATTAAGACGGGGGCTGAATTTGGCGCAAAGGCGCGATATGTGATTGGTGCAGATGGGGCGAATGGCATCGTTGCCAAGGCGACTCAGTTAAGAAAGCAAAGAGCGATCGCGCTGGCAATGGAGATTGAACTTCCGCATCAGTGGGGAGATGGGCATCCTGATTTGCGTCCGGACATTGCTCACCTGGAATATGGAGCCGTAAAACGTGGGTATGCCTGGATTTTTCCGAAAGCGGATCATTTAAATATTGGGGCAGGCGTGTTTCGCCCAGATAACAAAGATGCGAGAAGAGATCGAGCGTTACCTGCTCAGTTGCAGAAGACGATTTTGGACTATATGGATGGGTTGGGATTGCACTACGATCGGTCTGCTTTGAAATTTCATGCGCATCCGTTGCCGACTTGGGGCGGAAAAGAGCCGCTGCATGAAGGGCGAATTTTGCTAGCCGGAGATGCGGCAGGCTTGATTAATCCGCTATTTGGAGACGGAATTCTTCATGCGGTGAAAAGTGGAGCGATCGCAGCCGAGAGCATTATCGATAACGCGACAGAGGAGTATAGTGATCGAATTCATGCTGAGTTTGCGGCAAATTTTGATGCGGCTTTGAATTTGGCGCGGGTGTTTTATCAGTGGACGGGAGCTTGCTACAAGTACGGTGTGAAATATGAGAAGAGTACGCGATATGCGACTCAGCTTCTGTGTGGCGATTTGTTATTTACGGATATGGCAGGTCGGGCGATGCGGCGGTTGAAAAAATCGGTCGGGGGAAATTTTTTCCCAGCGTTCAACGGATAACATCCAAATTTACTTCAATTTTCCAGCCGTCCTCAAAATCTGCCCCGCCAACATCGCTGCCCCAAATCCATTGTCAATATTGACAACTCCAATCCCTGTCGCACAAGAATTTAACATCGTGAGCAATGCCGACAATCCATTAAAGCTCGCCCCATATCCAATACTCGTTGGAACCGCCACGATCGCACAATCCGACAATCCTGCGACCACACTCGGCAATGCCCCTTCCATGCCTGCGACGACAATTAGCACATCCGCCTCAGCTAAGACATGCACATTGCTCAGCAAGCGATGAATTCCGGCAACGCCCACATCCCAGAGCCGTTTGACTTGAAAGCCACAGAGTTCAGCCGTAATTGCCGCTTCTTCTGCCACAGGCAAATCTGCTGTCCCGGCTGAAAGCACCCCGATCGTGCCTTGATGAATTGGAGCTTTCGCACGATTCAAGGCGCAGATCTTAGCGGTCGAATAGTAAATTGCATCTGGAACCATTTCTCTCACCCAGGCATACACCTCAGGCTCCATTCGAGTTGCCATGACGATTGCCGCTTTATGCCGCATCGCTTCCATAATCTGAGCAATCTGTTCTGGGGTTTTACCTGGACTCCAAATGACTTCAGGAAACCCCGTTCTTATCGATCGATGATGATCAATGTTGGCAAAGTCTCCCACGGGTTCGTAAGCGAGATATCTCAGCTTCGTCAGGGCATCTTCCGAACTCAGTTTGCCTTGGGAGACATCTTCTAACAAGGCTTTCAATGCTTCAGGTTGAGTCATTTGCAGGGAAAGTACGACTTACTCTTTGATTTTAAGTTCTTGAATGTTCCAAAGTCCCCAACTGGGTAACCCGGAATACTTCAATCCCTGAACTCGATTCCGCACGGCCATTATGGCAGAATCATTCACCAAATGAATCACAGGAAGCTGTTCTTGAACGAGCTTCTGAAACTCACCATAGATTTTCTTGCGTTTTTCTTTATCTAGTTCCTGTGCGCCTTGGATAAATAATCGATCGATTTCTTTTTCCCAGTCATTTGCCACATAGCCTTGAATTTTCGGCTGTCCCGGCTGCTGACCGAGATTAAACGAATGCGATCCGCCACTGGTCATCCAAAGATTTGCTAGACCATGCGGCTCGACTCCTCCCGTAAAGCCAATCATGTGAGCATCCCAATCTCTTGAGCCATTGATCTTATCGATGAGAACATTGAAATTGATCGGGTTGTAATCGACTTGAATCCCGATCGCCGCTAGATCTTGCCGAACTTGAGCGCCGATCGCAACTCGGGTTAAATTGTTCGCATTCGTGAGCAAAGTAAACCGAACTCGATGACCTTCTGAGTCGAATAATTGCCCTTGCTTGTCATATTTAAATCCGGCTTTTTTTAGCAAATCTCTTGACTGATTCGGATTGTAATTGTAGACTTTCAATCCTTCTTTCAAGGTGAAAGGGCTTTGAACCGAAATTGGCGAATTTTGAACAACTCCTAAGCCTCGAAATAAATTGGTATTAATGCGATCGCGATTAATTGCATAAGCCACAGCTTGACGGAATTCAAGGGTATTAAACCAGCGTGATTTAATCGGATCGACCAACGGCTTGCCATTTTGATCTTTTGCTTGGCTGAGATTGAAAGTAAGATACAAAACTCCTGACCAAGGACCTCCATTTAAGACTTGAAAATTTCCCCGCTTTTCTTCTCGTTTTAACAATGAAAAGTATTCAGATCTCAGAGGTCTGGTATCACCCATAACATCTAAATCACCGGAGCGAAATCTCAGCAATTGCGTGTCTAGATTCTCAATGAACTGCCAGACAATGCGATCGATATAAGGCAGTTGCTTCTCGTCTTGATCTTTGCGCCAGTAATACGGATTGCGCTTTAAGACTAATCGTTGACCTGGGCGATAGCTATCAATGACATAAGCCCCATTCGTGATAATTTGCTTCGGATCGGTATCGGTTCCCCAAGTTGAAATAAACTTTGGATTGCCATCGGGTTGCTTCGTGCGAATTGCCTCAGCTAAAGCATGTTTCGGCATGATCATGATGCCTTCTGGTGCAGCAGTTGCAGCAATTAGCGGGGCAAAAGGCTCAGGCAAAATGAATTCAACTTGTCGATCGTTGATCTTGCGAATTGCTGGAAAAATCTTCTTTGCTCCGATCTGAATGCTCTCTTTTTGATCGGTTGGAATCAACGGATTAAAGACAATATCCTGATAGGTGAAAATGACATCATCGGCGGTTAAAGGTTGTCCATCAGACCATTTCAAATTGGGTCTTAATGTAAAAACAACTCGCTTGTTGTCCGATGAAAATTTCCACGATTCAGCCAGTGCAGGTTCATACTCTCCCGTCAAACCATTCTCTTTTGTTAGCCCTGCATAGATGAACGGAAAAACGGTTGGGAAGGTTTGATTATTGGCGTAGTTAAATGTTCTCGGATCGGTTGGACTTGCTAACACAAGTTGCGGAACTTGTGCGGCTTGGGTTCTGTATCGGTGAGGATTGCAGCTAGAAAGAAAGAGAAGCGCGATCGCCAAAAATATGCCCATCCGAAATCGAACTTTTTTCATCGCTAATCCTCGATTCTCAGGTCAGTCAAATTCCAGAGCGCACCTCCACTTTCAGGATACTTCACGCCTTTGACTCGATTGCGAACGACTGCCATGACTCGCGCATTCACCAGCGGAATCCAAGGCAGATATTCCTGGGAAATTTTCTGAATCTGTCCATAAATTTGCTTGCGTTTTGCTTCATCGAGTTCTTGAGCGCCTTCGACATACAATCGCCCAATTTCTGCTTCCCAATCTGCCACCACTCGACCTTCAAGCGGGGGCTTTCCAGGAGCCGCCGATTGGTTAAAACTATGCGATCGACTTTCTGGCAACCAAACATTCGCGCCGCTATTCGGTTCTTTACTGCCGCCCATTGCGAGCAGATAGGACTCCCACTCTTGAGTGTTATCGAGTCTGTCTAGCAACACTCCAAAGTTAATCGGGTTAATATCGACCTGAATTCCCAATCGACTCAAATCTTGTTTAATCTGAGCAATCATCGATTCACGCACGACATTCCCCGCATTCGTCATCAGCGTGAAGCGGACGATATTGCCTTCTGCATCGGTAAGTTGTCCGCGATCGTTGGGTTTAAATCCTGCTTCTTTCAGGAGTTCCTGCGATTTGGTTGGGTCGAAGTTATAAACTTTTAAGCCTTCTTCGGGTTTGAGATAGTAAGGACTCGTTTCTAGGATTTGCGAATTGATCAATACGCCCAACCCCCGAAAGATATTCGTGTTCATGCGTTCACGATCGATCGCATAAGCCACAGCCTGCCGAAATTTTGGATTGTTAAACCACTTCGACTTCACCGGATCAACAACGGGCTTCCCATTTCGTCGTCCTTGATTTAAGTTAAACGCCATAAAGGTCGTAATCGGGCGCGTTCCACCGATATAAGCCGTAAAGTTACCCCGCTTTTCTTCTTTTTTCAGAATCGGATAATCTTCCGCCCGAATCGGTTCAGAAATATCGACTCCACCTGAACGAAATTGAAGTAGCTCTGTATTTTGGTTCTCAATCACACTCCAAACAATCCGCTCAATGTAAGGCTGCTGGTTCCCTTGCTCATCTTTTTTCCAGTAGTTTGGATTGCGCTTGAAGATAATGCGCTGTGTCGCAGCATATTGGTCGATCGTGTAGGGGCCATTGCCAATCACTTTCTTCGGATCGCTATCCGTTCCCCAAGTGGAAAAGAACAGGGGATTTCCATCAGAACCCGTCTTACGAATCGTGTCTTCCAGCGCATGTTTTGGCAAAATTGCCAGCCCGCCTGTGACTCTCAGAAAAGGTGCAAAAGGTTCGGGTGTGGTAAATTCGACTCGTCGATCATCTAGTTTCCGCACGGTCGGGAAGGCTCGCCCTTTTCCAATCCGTAGCACGTCTTGAATATCGGTTGGAACTTTAGGATTGAGAAAGATATCCTGAAACGTGAAAACTACGTCATCAACGGTTAAAGGTACGCCATCCGACCATTTGAGGTTTTCGCGCAATGTAAAGACCACTTTCTTCTTATCGGGCGAAAGTTCCCATTTCTCCGCAAGTTCTGGCTCAAGCTGATTTGTTAAGGCATTTTCTGTGACTAACCCGACATACAGAAATCCAGTGACGTTTGGATCTTCGTTCACCAATGCGTAGTTAAACGATTTGGGATCGCTGAGAGTGGTATCAACGAGTTGTGGAACTCTTGCTGCTTGTGTTCTGTAGCCCTGTGGATTGCAAGCGGTAATGCCCAAAACGAGGCAAAACGCCGCCATTGCAAACGCCCAAAATCGCCAAAAACCTGTAAGAGCAGAAAAATTCATAACCGATGTGCGCATTCAGAAAGTGATTCTATCCTTTCTACACCTTTTGCGCGTTTTCTGCTCGATTTAGATTGGAGTTTTCGTTTTGTTTATTCCACAATCATCTGGCTTAATTTTTGAAAGCAGCGGTTGAGGCATGATTCACCAATCCAAAGCTTTTCTTAGATTATGTCGCCCCTACTATCTATCGTGCAATCTTTAACTATCAATCATGCGATCGACTCGATCTCGCATTTTCAACTTAATCAACGCTTTGACTAAAAATAGTGCAGCAATTGCCGCGATCGCAAACGCAAACACCGATCCGCTGACTTTCCCAACGAGCAAGATTGCTCCCGTCAGCGCTGCAAATCCTGAAACACAAGCGTAAAGCAAAGCTCTAAGAGAAAGATTCAGCGTCTTTAAGGCTCGTTCTTGCTGGAATGAGCGGACTTGAATCTGTAACTCGCCTTGCTCTAATCGGGTTTCTAATCGCTCGATCGCGCTTTGAGTGCGGTTCGGCTTATTCAAGCGGTATGTCAGATATCCCTTCGCCTGCCGCGCCAATTCTCCGATGCCACCTTGCTGTGCTGGAATCGTCGCCAAACTCTTCACAAAGGGCTTCGCCGCCGCGAGCAAGTTATAGTGCGGGTCAAGATCCCGCGCCACTCCATCCAAGGTTGTCAGCGCTTTAATAATGAAGGTCATTCGCGCTGGCAATCGGAAGGGCTGCTGCTCAAACACGGCATAGAGTTCATTTCTGACACTCTTAAAGGCTTGAATCTCAACGGGCTTATCGGCAAAGCGATCGACTAACACACCGACAATCCGTTTTACCGGAGTCATGTCCGCCATCGGCTCGACTAGACCCATATCCACCATCGTTTGCACGACTTGATCCGTGTCTTTTTTCAACACTGCAAAAAAGGTTTGCACCATTTGATTTCGATTGATTGGCATCACTTCCGCCATCATGCCAAAATCATAGAAAATCAGCTTGCCATCATGACTGACTGCCATATTTCCAGGATGCGGATCAGCTTGGAAAAAGCCATCTTGCAGCAGTTGCTTGAGATAAGCACAGATGCCTAAATGATTCACCTCACGCGGATCAATCCCGATCGCTAATAATCCCTGTCGATCGTTGACTTTGATGCCTGGGACATACTCCATCGTCAATACACGTTTGGTCGTGTACTTTGGATAGATTTTCGGCACAACAATCAAGTCGTGATCTGCAAAATTATGCCGAAAACGATCCGCATTCATTGCTTCTTGGATGTAATCGATTTCGCGATTTAGAATCTCAGAGAATTCTTCATGAATTGACAAAATATCGTAATGTCTAGCAGTCGGAACGATGCGATCAATCAGTCGCACTAGGCGACTCATAATCTTAAAATCCATCGCAAATAGCTGCTCTAATCCGGGACGTTGGACTTTCACAACGACTTCTTCACCCGTATGCAGTCGAGCGCGATGCACCTGTCCCAAACTTGCAGCCGCGATCGGAGTCCGGTCAAATTCTTGATACAGGACATGCAGCGGATATCCTAATTCAGACTCGATAATCTCGATCGCGTCTCGCGAATCAAATTCTGGAACGCGATCTTGAAGTTGTCCTAAGGCTTTGACATATTCCAAGGGCAACAGATCGGCTCGGGTCGAGAGCGACTGTCCAATTTTGATAAATGTTGGTCCGAGATCCAGTAATGTCCCGACTAACCACTGAGCGCGACGATTCCGGTGATGAGCCGACTGCCTTGAAACCTGACGATCCCACCATAGATAAAAAGTTAATTTTGCAGCCGATACGGAAATATCCACCTGCCGAGCCAGTGGAGAAGAGAGTTGCTGTTGCCAGCGCAAGGGTCTAGGGGCAGTAGTCTGTAACATAACTTCAAATCATTATACCCCCAGCATACCCACTCCCAAGCGAAGCAGGACGCGAATTGATTGAAAAAGATTTTTAGACCCCTGCGATTTCTAGATTCAAGGGTAAGGTCATCGTGAAACAGGTTTCATAAGACTGACTGCCTTCAAGCTCAGTGCTAGATGCCTCGATCGTGCCGTTGAGATGCTGCACTAAGCTCTTGACGAGCGCTAAGCCTAACCCAGTTCCAGGAACCGCATTTTGAGTCATACCCTGACAGCGGCGGAACTTATCAAAGATATGAGGTAATTCTTCTTCGGAAATCGCTGATCCAATATTTGAGATCACAAACTTCACTTGCTGTCCAGATTGAGGCACAACCTGCACATGCACCATGCTATTTGGGTCAGAATACTTGCCTGCATTCGTCAACAGTTCAAGCAAAATTCGATTGAAACTGGTTAAGTCGGTATTGAAACTCGGCAAGCGTTGAGGCAATTCGATCTCAAGGGTTAGCCCTTTTGATGCCCAGCGTTGATTGAAAGCGCTTGATAGGTCATCAATGAGTTGTTTCAAATCTACCTGCTGGAGTTGGAAGGCAACCTGCTTCGTTTCTAACTCTTGCAACGCCAGCAAATCATTAATCAAACTCGTTTCTTGAGCGCACTGCTGTTCCAGAATATTCAGATATTGCTGGCGACGATCGGGGGTGAGATTTGCCTGTCGTAGCATCCGAATCGCTAACATCATGCTGGTCAGCGGCGTGCGGAGTTCATGGCTGAGCGTGCTGAGAAACTCATCCATGCGCTGATTCATTTCCCGCAGTTTCTCAATTTGTTTGCGGGTGATTTCGTACAGTTTGGCTTGCAGTTCTAGACTTTGCTGAAGTTGAGCGGTTCTTTCTTCGACGAGTGATTCGACTTGTCGCAAGGTTTCAGTTTGAATAATGGCGGAACTGATTTGTGCGGCAACTAGTTCGACGAGTTCGATTTCTTCGGGTTGCCAAATGCGCGATTCTTTCTGCTGCAAGGCGATGAATCCTAAGAGACGATTCTTGCTCTCAAGTGGAACGAGCAGCAGCGCAGGCATTTTTTCTGCATCGAAGATCGGCGCGGTTTCAAGTCTGATCGGAAATTCGCTGGAGTTACCGAGTGCAAAAGATTTTGCGGTGCTGAGAAACGCTGCTTGACAGACGGCGCAATCTGTCACCCAGAAAGATTGGCTTAAAGGCGTTTCGGTTTCGTCAAGCACAACTGGGTCGCGGCTCCATTCGCTGTCGATCATAACGCGCGCTTTCGGCACGCGATCGCTCTTTGCCCGCATGTTTTGGCGTGGATCCCAAAATTTGGTGCGCAAGACGAAGGCTTGATCAATTTCTAGCGTGTGCGCCAAGCCTGCTAATGCCATCTCTTGAATTTGAGGCACATCGACTGCGTTTTGAATCGCGATCGACACTTCTCGCAGAAGTGCTTGAGACTGTGACTGTTTTGCGACTTTGCGCTGAAGCGAGAGTTGCGAAAGGGCGATCGCCATCTGATCACCCAACTGAGTCAACGTTTCAATTTCTAGCTCTGACCAGCGATGCACTTGAGCCGTCATCAAGCTAATTACTCCATTCACCTGTCCCTGAAAGCGAGTCACTAAGCTGAGAACGGCTCGAATCGGCAGTGCTTTTGAGTGGTAGTCAAGTTCGCTTAAGGTCAAATCAGAGACAAATAGAACGGATCGCTCTAGCGTGGCGGACTTGATGACTTCGTAGTTTGCCAGAACTTCGATTTGTTGACTGGCAATCAAGTGCGACTTGGCAAACCAGGCGGTTAAGGGTTTGAGATAAGAATCAGACTGGACTGAAATGATACAAGCTTGAACTCCGTAAGCTTCTCCTAACAGCGCTGCAATTTCCGCAAGAACGGTTTCGGGCTGTGTCGCATGGGCGAGAGCCGTTGTGATCTTGCGTCTGAGGCTTGCCAGATTAGAAGAGAGCGCGTTGGAATGCGGCACAGGTTCAACAGGATGGGTAGGCAAAGAAGCCAATCGATCGGTTTCGATGCGAATCACTTCTTCTCTTGTAGTGTTGACAACATCCATGACTCGCCCCACAACTTCCTGCGATTCTGTTGATCTTGATCGCGAAACTCTTGCTTGCATCCTGTCACATGCCCATCATTGCATTACTTTTTCAGGAGATCTCCCAGCACAAGACTCTTTTTGGAATCTGTTACGGGAAGCGCGTGGCTCTGTAGACGAAAAACGAGGAGGTATTATTTTACCCATCTCGAACTTCGTTAGACCATTGCTTACAGATTACAAGCTCAACGCTTTCAAAGTATCCGTAATTTCCCCGGATTGCTGTTCTCTCGTGACTAAATTCTCAAAATTTTACGCATTTCTTTATAAAGAAGTGATAAAGTTGTTATTTCTGAAAGATTTCAGAGGATTTCACGCCTTTTTTCTTGAGGCATAGTACACTTGAACAAAGCTTTTGCTGCATGGATTTTCCACGATGTTTTGTCTTGGATCTTATGAACTTAGAGCCTGAGTCTGCCAATTCTGTCAGTGTTGTCGGGACGGTGAAGGGTCCGGGTGAGAACGGCAATCAATACGTTTTCATCACGTCTGATAACCGATATGTGCGCATTGGCGAGTATGTCTATTATGAAGTTCGTGAAGCGGGGCTTCTCCGTAAAATCCTCGGCAAGATTTCGGATCGAAGACTTATTGATCACTTACCCGATCGCATTTTTGCGGATACCGAAATTAGTCCAGAGGCGATCGCGGCTCTCGTGGGATTTACTTACGACAATCCAGAGATTTATGAAGTTGCGGTAGATGTGATCGGTTATTTCGATCCAGCGCTTGGGTTTATGAATCCGAGAAAAAGCCCAGATCCGGGCGCGAAGGTGATTTTGGCAAGCGATACGATGCTGCGAGAGATTTTGAATCGTCGCCAGCCGCAGTCAGTGGGTTCGGCTCATATTGGATCGCTTTTATTGAGAGAAGCGGGGGCTGTCCCGATCGCATTAGATGTCAAAGAATTGGTGAGTACTCACATGGCAATTCTGGCGGGAACGGGATC
>JALOOO010000360.1 GCA_025454375.1 Leptolyngbya sp. Prado105
GCCAAAAGATGGTGTAATCATATACCGTTATCAGAAGAAGAATCCTGATGAAGACCCTGCAACTGCACCACAAACGGCTCAAGAGTTTCTTGATGCTATGAGTAAGGCTACTGGGCTTACTGGTGTTGCACTGATCTTATACCTAGTTGTGTCTGGAAGTTCACGAGTAATCTTTCCTCCTCGTAATGTCATTCCTGTCCCATAATACAAATCAAATCATGTACGTTCCTGCTATCTTTTTCGGCTCTTCCAAAGAAGTACGCTCACGCTGCCGTCCTCTGATTAATCAATTTCTCAAGGGAACATCGTGGCAAGAAATCATGAATTCTCAGGAATTGATCAACACTCAAGAACATCCAGGCTTGATAGTTCTTCATGGTCCTGATCCCATGATTGATGCCTATGGGTCAAACTTTCATTGTTATAGGCTATGGGAGCAAATTCGAGAAAAACGCCTTTGGGACAAAATGACGGTTGACCTAGAAGATGAAGTCTTCAACACCTCTCTGCAATACGACTGGGGAGTATTAGGACTTATTGCAGAGAGCAACAGCCCCTGGGTATGGCATCGGGAAAATCTTTACTCGATAGAGGATTGGACAAGAAAACGCTATATTCCAATGATCACTGCTTGCTTAGAGCATTGGGATACCTTTCAGGCAGAAGGCAAGCGATTTTCAAACGGTTCTGCTAGAGGAGAAGACTTATGGGCATTAATCAATAGTCTCAAATATGTTCTAGCAAACGTCGGTGTCCCAAAATCACTCTTGCAGGCTCCGATGCTACCATCGGAGGGATTAAAGGCACTTGTACCACCAGAAATCATTCCTTGAACTGTGACACACGATGATGAAACACCCTTTGAACGCAGAACCGCTTGAACTTGTTACTGATGTTGGCGAGGAATGATATGCATCTATGGGCACTCTATTTTTGTCGATCGCCCAACACAATCTCACAAGATGCCCACACCAATTTCACTCATCACCACCGTCTACAACCGCGATCGCTTCCTCGCCCAAACCCTCGACAGCATCCTCGCCCAAACCTACCCCCACTTCGAGCTACTAATTTGGGACGACGGCTCAACAGATAGTTCGATCTCCATCGCCCAACACTACGCCACTCAAGACTCCCGCATCCGAGTCATCCAATCCCCCCAAAATCAAGGCATCCCCCACGCCCTCAAAACCGCGATCGACTCCACCTCTGCCCCCTACTTCGGCTGGATCGACAGCGATGACCTCCTCGCACCCACCGCCCTCGAAGAAGCCGTTCAAATCCTAGATCGAGGCTTAGGTCGTCTCTGCCGCATTCCCTACTCAAAAGACCGTCTACTCGTTGATTTCATGACCTTCCACTTTCGGCTCATTCGTCGATCGTGCTACCAACAAGTCGGAGGCATCGACTCAAGCTTTGCTGTCTCCGAAGACTATGATCTTTGTCTCAAACTTTCCGAAATCACAGATATCTATCATCTATCCAAACCGCTCTACTACTACCGTCGCCATTCCCAAAACGTTACAAACAATTCATCAGAAATCATTTGCTTTACTCAGCAAGCCATTCAGAACGCACTACAACGCCGAGGACTTGATGCTCACTACAAGCTCAGCATCCAAGCAAACTACTCCCTACAACCTATCTCTTCAAAACCAAAGAACCCTGCCTTACAAGACGCAGAACCTATCTCACTCAATCCCCTCGTCTCAATCATCATTCCTGCCTATAATGCGGCACCTCGATTAGCTCTTTGTTTGCAAAGCTGCTTAGCGCAAACCTATCCTAATCTGGAAATTCTCCTAGTTGATAACTGCTCAACCGATGAAACAGTCACGATCGCAAAAACGCTTTCAGAATCTAGCACCCGCTCAATTCAGATCCTCCATTGTTCGCAACAAGGAGCAAATGCCGCCCGCAATTTAGGCATGAGTTACGCTCAAGGAGACTACATTCAATGGCTTGATGCGGATGATAAGCTTGCTGTCGATAAAATTGAGAAGCAGATTCATGGTCTGATTCAGCATCCTGAAGCAGATATTGCTTATGGAGATTGGGCTTGGTGTTTTTTGAATCAAGATCGCCCGATCGCTCAGATGCAATTTGTTGATCAGCCTTATAAAGATATGGAACTGCAAGCCTTGATGGATAATTGGCGACCCCCTCATGCCTACTTGATCCGTCGTCGTGCAGCCCTTCGCTTGCATCATCTCCAAGCCTGGAATCTAGACACAACGGTTTACATGGATCGCGAATATTTCACGATCGCTGCTCTACTCAAACTCCGCTTTCTTTATGTGCCTCAAAGCCGGGTTTACTATTACCGATGGTCTTCCTCCCAAATCAGTCAAACAGCAACGCGATACGATCGCACTCTCAATCGCCGTCGCATTTTTCGTCGTTTTCGCGATATTGCATCTCTGATGCGAGAATTCTCGCCTACACGATCGCAACAACTGACCCAATTTCTACTGGAGCAATCTTGGGAGTTGTGGCAGCCCGCTTTTCAACTGGTACAAACTGGCACTTACACATTTGTACTTGAGCGCCCACAGCACTCAGACCACTTCTCATTGTCCTGGCAAGAGGCAAATATGATCTGGGCATTACTTCAATCTCCATACCCTCGAACCCTAGAAGACCACAGCCGTAAAATTATTCAGATCCTATGGCGTGAAATCCTGATGACTTTTAATTTATCAAGCGCACTTGACTCCGATACACTCCTAAAAAAATTAGCCCAACAAGTTAGCGATCGTCGTCATTCTGATTTTTTCCCAGACTGGATCATTGTATCCAACCCTCGCTCGAATGAGTTGTGCGATCTACATCCCTTGCTTCAAGAGGTTCCCTTGTTCACTCCCTTCCTCGTTGAGGAAAGATTGAGAGTGCTACAGTTTCTTGATCGCTTACGACAAGCAGGATGGCTTGAGCATAGTGAGACTATTTATACAAGCATCACGAAACTGTCCTGTCAAACCAGCAATTCTTTGTAAAAAACAGAGGTACGATCAAAAAAACTCGATTGACTCCTGATTATCCCCGTTAAACTGGATTTTGTCCCGAACCCTTTATTAGTTTTGCGAGTTGAGGAGAAGTGCAATCATGGCACACGCGCCAATGACAATTACAACGATTAATCCGATTCAATTTGGTACAGATGGCTGGCGCGGCGTGATTGCTGCCGATTTTACGTTCGATCGAGTGATGACGGTTGCTCCGATTGCAGCGCAGGTTCTCTCAGAAGTGTATGGCGCAGAAACAGGCAGTCATACCGTGATTGTCGGATACGATCGACGATTTCTGTCTGAAGAATTCGCCCGCAGTGCAGCAGAATCGATTCGCCAAGCAGGATTTGATATTCTTTTCTCAGAAAGCTTTGCTCCGACTCCTGCGTTTAGCTGGGCAGCGAAGAAATTAAACGCTTTAGGCGCGATCGTGATTACAGCGAGTCACAATCCTGGAAACTATTCAGGTCTAAAAGTAAAAAGCGCTCACGGGGGATCAGTCCCCCCTGAAGTGACGAAAAAGATTGAAGCATTATTAGCCAGTGGTGCAAAACCGTCAACTGCGACTCCGGGAAGTTTTAGTACTTTTGATCCTTGGGCAAGCTACTGCGAGGGACTGCGATCGCTTGTCGATACGACTGCCATTAAAACGGCGATCGAGCAAGGAAAAGTGACCGTGTTTGCTGATGTGATGCACGGGGCTGCTGCTACTGGACTCGCAAGATTGTTGGGCATAGAAATCAATGAGATTAACAGCGATCGCGATCCGCTTTTTGAAGGCGGCGCACCGGAACCCTTGCCGAAGTATCTTACCAAAATTCTGAAAACGATTCGAGAGTTTGATGGCAATCGTTTGGCGGTTGGACTCGTTTTTGATGGCGATGCCGATCGAGTCGGGGCAGTCGATGCGAAGGGTAATTTTCTCAGTTCGCAAATTCTGATCCCGATTCTGCTAGGGCACTTGATTCAAAAAGGATTTACAGGCGAATTTGTCAAAACGGTCAGTGGTTCTGATCTGATGCCATTGGTTGCAAAGCTGTATGGATTGCCTGTGTATGAGACTGCGATCGGGTACAAGTACATTGCCGATCGCATGTTAGAAACTCAGGTGCTTTTAGGCGGTGAAGAATCCGGCGGCATTGGCTACGGTCATCACATTCCAGAGCGCGATGCCTTGCTTTCAGCCCTGTATGTGCTGGAAACGGTCGTACAGACTGAAACCGATCTGGGCGAACTGTATCGCCAATTGCAAGCCAAGACGAACTTTTTTGCGGAGTACGATCGCATTGATCTCCCCCTTGCCAGTATGGAGGTTCGCGCCAAATTATTAGAGCAATTGCAAACGCAACCGCCAAGTGCGATCGCGGGAAAAGCGGTCGTGAGTTGTCAAACCGATGACGGCTATAAGTTCCGACTAGAAGATCAAAGCTGGTTGCTGATTCGCTTTAGTGGGACTGAGCCAGTGCTGAGACTTTACTGTGAAGCGGATTCGATCGAGCAAGTTCATCAAACCCTGAACTGGGCAAAGGATTGGGCGAGCTAGCGAGAATTCGGAATTCGGATTTCTTTGAGAAATCCGAATTCTTTTCGGCTTGTAATTAACCGACTTGAACTTGATTTGTATCAACCGCGCTTGCGCCATTGACACCGTTGGCAATTTCGATCGCTTTGTTCAACTCAGCTTGGCTTGGGACAGTCCCCTTCAGTACGACAGTTGTTCCGGTCTGCGCGACCCAGAGTGTTTCGATATCAGCCAACTCGTTACTTTGGTCAAATGCGAGAGCCACACGCTTCGCCAGACCGCTTTGGTCATATTCACCACTTAGACCAACCCGCTCAGGCGGAATCGTACCACCAGCCGACACACCCGCTTCAGGAGGAGCAGATGCCGCCGCATTCGGAGCAGCTTGACCACTCACTGCTTGCTCAGGATTTGCGGGCTTTTCCATCCCGAACATTCTTTGTAACCAACCCATAACAATGGACTCCTAAACTTGTTTTGCTTTCACAGTGAATTGAACGATCGCAGGGCAAGAATGTCTATCGCTCCTGAGAAGGATTGCAAAAGATAGCCTGACGCGATCGGATCATTTTTCACCATACCGAAGAAATTCTTTCAACTCAACTTTTTTCAGAAATTCTTTT
>JALOOO010000012.1 GCA_025454375.1 Leptolyngbya sp. Prado105
AAAGATTATGATTCATCGCCAAGCTGTAAGCAAGCGGCAGAACTATTATTTGGACTGACTCTTTCCGCCTAATCCTCTAGATCGGGAGATTAGACCGAAAATGGTCGGCATAACATCCTATCAGGGCGATTCAGACTGCTGAGAGTCGGCATAACACCCGAAACTGGGAGATTAGACTGACTTTTTCTTTCTAATACCGGGATTTGGAATATTAGATCGACTCACTTTCCGTATATTACCCCTCGACAGGGGAATTAGCCCGAAAATTTCCGTATTTCTTCTCAAAGAAAGCCTGTACTATTCTGCCTAAAATTCCGTTCAACCACCTTCACCTGATAACCGTTGAACTCGATGACTTCACCTCCTAAGAAACTGTTAGATCAAGTGCGCGACGCGATCCGAGTGCGTCACTATTCTTACCGAACTGAAGAAACGTATGTGCAGTGGATTCGTCGCTTTATTCTGTTTCACAACAAGCAGCATCCGAAGGACATGGGAGCATCCGAAGTTGAAGCTTTTCTGACCCATTTAGCAGTGCATGAACAAGTAGCAGCCTCTACGCAGAATCAAGCATTCAGTGCTTTACTGTTTCTGTATCGCGAGGTGTTGCGCTTAGAACTTGATGAGTCAATCAACGCCATTCGCGCCAAGCAACCCAGACAGTTACCCACGGTACTAACGAAAGCAGAAGTGGGCGCAGTCATCCAGCACCTATCAGGCGTACCGCGACTGGTGATTCAAGTGCTGTACGGCAGCGGAGTGCGGCTGAATGAAGGGTTAAGTTTGCGCGTCAAAGATATTGACTTCGCTCAGCATCAAATTATTGTGCGGAATCCCAAAGGATACGAAAGCCGTGTGACAATGCTGCCGATGAGTTTAGTCGAGCCGTTGAAACTGCATTTAGAGCGAGTGCGACATGCCCATCAGCAAGACCTCGATCGCGGTTACGGTTCTGTACATTTGCCATTTGCCTTGGAGCGTAAATATCCTCATGCGGACAAGGAATGGATTTGGCAGTTTGTGTTTCCAGCGATCGGGATGACACGAGACCCGCGCACCGATTTAGTGCGCCGTTATCACTTGCATGAGAGCAGTGTTCAAAAAGCGCTCAAGCAGGCGGTGCGCTCGGCTGAAATTATGAAACGAGTGGGATGTCATACCTTTCGACATTGTTTTGCAACGCACCTGCTTGAAGCTGGATATGATATTCGGACAGTGCAAGAACTGCTAGGTCACAAGGATGTCAAAACGACGATGATTTATACTCATGTGCTGAATCGAGGGGGTAGAGGGGTACGAAGTCCGCTCGATCCTTGATCTGAATCGCCGTTCAAACGCAAAAAAAAAACATTCCTCACGCACCTACTCTAATCCCTAGAAAACCTCACTGCTTCTATAAAAAAGGTCGATCCCAAGACCAACCTTTCATCCACTAATCCTCAGCAAAAATGTACTTGTAAAGCTCACTCGGATCAGGCTCAGGACTCTCAATTCCAAACTTCACTGCGTCCTCCACCAGCGCTTGAATCTTCTTCTCGATCGCTTTGAGTTCAGTCTGCGTCACCAGATTTTGCTCAATCAAATAAGCCGCAAGCTTCTTCAGCGGATCACGCGCCAACCAAGCTTCCTTCTCTTCTTTCGATCTCAATTCATCCGGATCAGCCAGCGAATGCCCTCTAAAGCGATAGGTCAAACACTCGATCAACGTTGGACCTTCCCCCGCACGAGCGCGTCTGACCGCTTCTTGAGCCACACCGCGAACCGCAAGCACATCCATCCCATCCACTTCATATCCCGGCATTCCGAAGACACTCGCCTTCTTGTAAATCTCAGTCTGAGAACTGGCACGATCATGCGCCATCCCGATCGCCCACTTATTATTCTCAACCACAAATAAAATCGGCAACTTCCACAACGCCGCCATATTTAGACATTCAAAGAACTGCCCATTATTCGTCGTGCCATCGCCAAAGAAACAAGCCGTAACTTGATCCGAACTCTCATCACCCATAACTTCGCGGCGATACTTCGACTGGAATGCAGCCCCCGTCGCCACCGGAATGCCTTCACCAATAAACGCAAAACCGCCTAACAAGCGATGCTCCGCCGAGAAAAGGTGCATCGAACCGCCACGACCTTTGCTACAGCCCGTCGCCTTCCCAAACAGTTCAGCCATCACCTCGCGAGCCGGAACCCCACAACTTAGAGCATGAACGTGATCCCGATAGGTACTACAGACATAATCTTCGCTTTGGCGCATCGATCGAATGACACCCGTCGAAACTGCCTCTTGCCCGTTATATAAGTGGACGAACCCGAACATTTTGCCGCGATAATACATTTCGGCACACTTATCTTCAAAGAAGCGACCGAGAACCATATCTTCATACAGCATCAAGCCTTCCTCGCGAGTCACTTGCGCGGGGACGGTTTGGAATGCGGGAAATGCTCTTTCTTGAACCATGAGAATCCATTAACCTCGCTGCAACACTCGAGTCTGAAAGTAATTGAAAACTGCGCCTAAGATTACGCGCCATTCTGAATAATCTAATCTAAAATACCTTCCTGATGTATCAAAGATCAAATGCTCAAACCGGAAAACATACCAGACAGCAGATTTTAACAAATTTCAAGAATTATTTAACTTGTAGCTATTTCATCTACTCCCGGATGAGATTATTGTTAGGATCAACTGTCTCTGAAAGTTACGCGCCCGGAAGCTACCGACTTTGCATCAACAGGGTATGATGGCTGTCAACTTGATCGTCATTCGCTCAATCTTTACTCGATACCACTGCTGGGGACGTGAACCGTGCGTATACCGCTCGACTACTACCGAATCTTAGGTCTGCCAATGCAAGCGACAGCAGACCAATTGAAGCAAGCTCACCGCGATCGCACTTTGCAACTCCCGCGCCGCGAGTACTCGGAAGCTGCGATCGCGACGCGCCGAAGTCTCTTAGATAAAGCTTATGCGGTGCTGTCTGACCCGACACAGCGCAAGCAAGTGGACGAAACCCTGCTGAATACTCAGTACGAGACAGAAAATGAAGCCGTCACGATCGAGATTGACGATCAGCAACTGATCGGCGGATTATTAATTCTCCAAGAGCTTGGCGAATACGAACTCGTTTTAAAAATTGGTCGTCCCTATTTAAGTAGTGGAACTGCCACCATTAAAGGCGGACAATTTGGGGATCCCCGGATTGCGCTGTCAGATATTGTGCTGACAATCTCACTTGCCTGCCTCGAACTTGGGCGCGAACAGTGGCAACAGGGACAATATGAAAGCGCAGCCGAAGCACTCGAAACAGGTCAAGAATTGCTGCTGCGAGAAGGATTATTTGCAGGGGTACGGGGTGAGATTCAATCGGATCTCTTTAAGTTGCGCCCTTATCGGATTTTAGAATTGTTAGCGCTTCCGGATGAGCAACATCACGATCGCCAACAGGGATTGCGCTTACTGAAAGATATGTTCAGAGAGCGCGGCGGCATCGATGGCACTGGAAATGATCAGTCTGGATTAAGCATTGATGACTTTTTGCGGTTTATACAGCAGCTTCGGGGCTACTTAAGTGCAGAAGAACAGCAAGCCCTCTTTGAAGAAGAATCGCGCCGTCCTTCAGCCGTCGCGACTTATTTAGCGGTCTATGCCCTGCTGGCAAGAGGATTTGCTGAACACCAGCCTGCTTTGATCCGACGCGCGAAACACATGCTGTCTCGCCTCGGAAGTCGGCAAGATGTGCATTTAGAACAATCCGTCTGTGCCTTGCTGTTGGGTCAAACTGAAGAAGCAAGCCGAGTTCTAGAACTGTCTCAGGAATATGAGCCTTTAGCATTCATTCGGGAAAATTCTCAAGGCGCACCTGACCTATTACCAGGGTTATGTCTTTATTCTGAGCGCTGGCTACAAGATGAGGTTTTCCCACATTTCCGAGATTTGGCAAAACTTGAAGCCTTACTGAAAGAGTATTTTGCAGATGAGCAAGTACAAACTTATCTAGAAGAACTGCCGATCGAGGGTGAAGTGGTTTCAGATTGGTCTTTGGCAGAACGAGGACTGCATCGCGAGTTGAGTACCAGCGCTTCGCGCAATGGGCGATCGCGCAGCACAGTATCAGCCTCGATGGATGGAATCGAAGAAAATCTTGGCGGTTATCGATCTGCAACCGCAACCCTCACCGCAACTGAAACAGCAGCAATGCCTGCGGCTGAACGATCGCCCAGATCGCCCGAAACCTCCGCAAGAGCCAGTTCAAATGGCGGGTCAAAACCAAAATCTCGATCCGATCGCCCTCGCAACAATCGCGCTCAGACTCGCTATCAAGCCCCTGATCAAGACGACCCCATCACACCCATACGCGATAAACGTCGATCGCGCCTTTTCTTGCTGCTATTTGGAATTGCGGCGGCGATGGGATTGGGATTCCTGATGATTCGATCGCTCAGAGCAATTCTGAATCCAAACTCGCAACCTGCTGAGATTACGCTAGTGCAGCTTGACCAGCCTGTTGTGAACTTGAAGCCCGCAGAAGAAGCCGTTTCGCTCACAGGTGAAATGAATTCGGCACTGGCACAAAAAGCGATCGAAACTTGGCTGAATGCGAAGAAATCGGCTCTCGGTGACACTCACGATACGTCAAAGCTGTCTCAAGTTCTGGCAGATCCAAAGCTTTCAGAATGGCAACGCGAATCAGAAAATGCCAAACGTGAAAATCTTCATATCGAATACGATCATGCCGTCAAGGTTGACGGGGTAGAAATCAGTCAGAGCGATCCCAATCAAGCGATCGTCAAAGCAACTGTCACTGAGGTTCGGAAATATTTCCCCGCAGGGCAAGCCTCGGAAATTCAAACCGATCGAGATATGGCAGTAAGTTACACCTTGGTTCGCCAAGATAATCAGTGGAGAATTAAAAATTGGCAGTAGCCAACCCAATCATTCGCCCGTAAACCAGCCCAAGTTTTACCTACTTGGGCTGGTTTCGTTTTGAATCATCAGGCGAAACAGAAATCAGGATACTGTCGCCTTCTCTTTAGGAAAACTTCATCGTCGCAGCATTAAAACTTCAGCTTTAGGGAACTCTGGAAACAGTCTACGGATCGGCTTGATCCTCGTTGCTCCTTCAGATTGCGTAAGTTCATTGAGTTGCAAAATCAATGCGCCTGTTATAAGTCCTTTTAACTGAACCCTGCGCCGAATATGACTTCCCTCTCCCCGCATCTGCCCAACCAGTCTCGCCCCCTCAAACAAGATGACCGTACCCTCACCATCGATCTCGATGCTCCCAAACAAGAATCGAGTCTTGCAGTAGCAGCAGGCGGCGGACTTGCACCTCAAGGAAAATTCTCGTCATTTCTCGCACCCCTGACCCAGGACAAATTCAAAGAAGTCGTTCACGAAGTCGAACACAAATTGCAAATCGTCAATCAAACCCTCTCAATGCTGGACATGCAGGGGTTCGACACGATTTTAGAAGAAATGCTCAACTCGATTACGGCAAAAACCGGAGAGCTACTCAACGCCGATCGCACAACGATTTATCTTCTAGATGAAGAGAAGAACGAACTTCATACAACTGTAAATGACGGCACAGGTCGATCGTATGAAATTCGATTTCCCGCTGACCAGGGAATTGCTGGAGAAGTGGCTACTTTCAAGCGTCCCGTCAATATTCCTTACGATTTCTTTAACGATCCCCGCTCTACTCAAGCGAAAATTCAATACAACAAGACGGGCTATCGAACCTACACGATGCTGACAATGCCGCTGCTTGGAGAGCAAGGAAACCTCGTCGCCGTTGTGCAGTTGATTAACAAACTTCAGCCACGATGCGATCGCACCACTCCGCTGGATGAACGCATTGCCTTAGAAGGCTTTACCAATTACGACGAGGAAGTTTTCCGAGAATTTGCGCCTTCGATTCGACTAATTTTGGAATCTTCTCGATCGTTCTACCTCGCGACTCAAAAACAACGCGCTGCCAATGCCCTGATTAAAGCAACACAGTCTCTAAGCCAGAGTAGTCTCGATCTCGATGACACTCTGAAACGAGTGATGGACGAAGCAAAAGCCTTAATGAATGCAGATCGCAGTACGCTGTGGCTCATCGATCGCGACCGTCATGAAATCTGGACCCGCATCCCAACCGCTGAAGGAGCGATGAAAGAATTGCGCCTGCCGATTGGGGTAGGCTTTGCCGGACAGGTTGCCGCATCGGGAGAAGTAATCAACATCCCCTTTGACCTGTACGATCGAGAAGGGGCTGAAACAGCTAAAAAGACCGATCAAGCCAATGGATATCGGACTTGTAGCCTCCTCTGTATGCCCGTGCGCAATGCAGATGGAGAATTAATTGGCGTAACTCAACTCGTTAACAAAACCAAACAAGGCGAATTCCCTCCCTACAATCCCGAAGATTTTCCTCAAGCACCCGATCGCTGGAAAGCAAGCTTCAACCGCAGCGACCAAGACTTCATGGAAACCTTCAACATTCAAGCAGGGGTTGCACTCCAGAATGCAAAACTGTTTGAAACCGTGAAACAGCAAGAACAAATGCAGCGAGACATCTTGCGATCGCTGACGAATGGAGTCATTTCAACTGACAAAGAAGGGCATATCATCGCAGCAAACGAAAGCGCGAAAAAACTGTTGGGACTGCGAGAAGAAGACGTGATCGAAGGACAACCGATCACGAAGTTGATCAAACTCGAAAAAGGCAGCTTCTACCATTGGTTCAACCAATCCATCAGCGCTCGAAATCGCGAACAGTACTATCCTGACCAGACGTTACAGCCGATTCGAGGTGAGGAACAGCACAGTATTAACCTGTCGATTAATACGATCGCCGATGCAACCGATCATCAGCGCGTCTCAGGAGCGCTGATCGTTATGGACGATATCAGCGATGAAAAGCGGCTCAAGAGTACAATGTATCGCTACATGACTCAAGAATTAGCCGAACAGCTTTTAGAAAATCCCGATGCCGCAAAAATGGGCGGAGATCGCAAAGATGTCTCGGTTCTGTTCTCAGATATTCGCAGTTATACAACCCTGACCGAGACTTTAAAAGCAGAAGAAGTCGTCGAAATGCTGAATCAGTATTTTGAGTCAATGGTAGAAGCAGTCTTCATGCACAAAGGTATTCTCGATAAATATATTGGGGATGCAATTATGGCGGTATTCGGATCTCCGTTGCCCCTAGACGATCACGAATGGATGGCAGTCCAAACAGCGTTAGAGATGCGACAAAGATTGGCAGCATTCAATAAACTACGCCATTCCCGAAATGAACAAACGATTAATATCGGCATCGGGATTAATTCCGATACAGTGATCAGTGGCAACATTGGATGCAGCAAACGCATGGAATTTACGGCGATCGGCGATGGGGTGAATCTCGGTTCTCGCCTCGAAGGAGCTAGCAAAATCTATGGCACAGATATTGTCATTAGTGAGAGTACGTATCGTCCCTGTGCCGATCGCATCTGGACAAGAGAGCTTGACTTCATCAAAGTCAAAGGCAAAAATAAGCCCGTTGCCGTTTACGAACTCGTCGGACTGAAGTCGGACAAAATCTCCGATCAGAAAAAGCTTGTCATTGATCACTACCACGCAGCGCGTCAGCATTATTTGGATCGCAAATTCGCCTATGCGATCGCAAAGTTTGCAGCCATTTTAGAACTTGACAACCAAGACAAAGCGGCATTGCTTCACATGAAGCGGTGTGAGCATTGGCTGACGACCCCGCCCCCTGAGGATTGGGACGGATCTTGGTCGCTGACTGAAAAGTAGCGCTTCATCCTAAAATTAAAATTCCAGATCGCGGTGACACTCGCAGAGTCGCAATGTTATTCTTAACCCAGGAATCAGCGGGTCGCCTACCTAGGTCATACGATTTTGCGATCGTAAAGACTATAATGGCGGTATTAAAAGCATGGTGTTCATGCAGACGGTGAAAATCATCGTCAAGAGTTTCGCAGTTATCCTTTTGAAACGATTCACCCCTAGCTTAATTTATGTCTTCCTCCAACCAAAACGGTCGCTCTGTCGCAACAGTTTCTGATGAGCAGCAGTTATCGAGTGTGATGAATGACCCTGAACTGCTTGAGAAGCTTCTGCCGAAAAATCTCAGCAACAACAAGCGAGCAGTGATCGAACGGTTGATCAAACTCCACCAGCAAAACGCAGCTAACCATTAAGCGCCCTATCTCAAAGAATTGAGCATTTTGATTTGCGATCCCGCCCCAGGGATCGTTAAAATTGCACTACAATATAATTCCTAACTCCTATTTGAACTGAGAAGGGTCGTTAAATTTACTGAGACCGACCCTTCTCCGTAAAATTATCATTTGGTTTTTACGAAATCTGATCGAGCCGTTCTGTATTCCTAACTGTGCAACGTTCTGTGTCCCCACATGGTCTCAGTTAGGCAGGGCAAATATGATGACCAAAGATCAATCTCTTCACATTCTTCTAGAGTTAATCGAGCAAGTTAAGACTGCTAACTCCGACGACTTTTTTGATCTCGCTACAATCGCTGGATTGAACCCGCTTCAAGACTTCTCAGAAGCAGATTTAAGTGGAGTTGATCTGCGATCGAAAGATATGACCAATGCGGACTTGATCGAAGCTCAACTCATGGGTGCGAATCTAATTCGCGCAAATTTTACAGACGCTCGTTTGATCAGCAGTAATTTGACTCAAGCCAACTTGACAGACGCAACACTGACAGGGGCATCTCTGATCAACGCCGACTTGAGCGGTGCAATTTTGGTCAATGCCACCTTAGATAGCGCGAATCTGACGGGCGCAATTTTGACCAATGCGAAGTTAAGTTATGCCGATCTACGTCGATCGACGATCACGAGTGCCGATTTGAATGGGACAAAGCTGAGCGAAACCGACTTAAGCTATGCAGATTTAAAGCGGGCACATCTGCTCAATGCTGACTTGAGCGGCGCGATTTTCTATGGGGCGAATTTGGAAGGAGCAGATTTGCGTGGCGCGGTTCTCGCGGATGTCAATCTGATTGGGGCGAATGTAGAGCGCACTCGGTTCAATGAGCCTCGCTGGTTTTCCAGAGATACAAAGCGAGATTTGACTCAGAGAGGCGCAATCTTTGAAGGGTAGCAACTTTACTGTTTAGATTGCCGAGTTTTGTAAGAAATCAATTGTCAAACGCTCGGAGCTTTTTGCTGTTGTAAAATTCAGCCAATCGACAGAGATAGAATTCCGTCATATTTTCCAAGATGAAGCGCGATTCATTAGCGGAAACTCCTATGACAATTGCGAATTCTGCACCCATCTCTAGCCCTCTAAACTCGGAAGAGTTGCGTCAAATCGATGCCTACTGGCGTGCTGCTAACTATCTTTCGGTGGGACAAATCTATCTTAGAGACAACCCTTTACTCAAACAACCTTTAAGACTTGAACATATCAAACCTCGCCTTCTCGGACATTGGGGAACAACGCCTGGGTTGAATTTTATCTATGCCCATTTCAATCGGTTGATTCGCCGCTACGATCTCAACTGCATTTACATCGCAGGTCCAGGACATGGCGGACCTGGGATGGTTGCCAATACTTACTTAGAAGGAAGTTACAGCGAATTCTATCCTCACATCACGCAAGATGAAGAGGGCATGGATAAGCTGTTTACTCAGTTCTCCTATCCCGGTGGAATTCCCAGCCACGCTGCACCCGAAACGCCTGGTTCAATTCACGAAGGTGGAGAATTAGGGTATTCGATCGCTCATGCCTACGGTGCAGCATTTGATAATCCTGATCTATTAGTCTGCTGTGTCGTTGGAGATGGCGAAGCGGAAACAGGCGCATTGGCAACGAGTTGGCATTCTAATAAATTTCTCAATCCGGCACGCGATGGTGCAGTCCTACCGATTTTGCATCTCAATGGCTATAAGATTTCAAATCCAACCGTTTTGGCACGGTTAAGCGATCGAGAATTAGAAAATCTTTTCGTCGGCTATGGATACAAACCCTATTTTGTCGAGGGTGACGATCCAAACATAATGCACCAACTGATGGCGGCAACGCTGGACAAAATGCTGCAAGACATTCAAGGCATCCAACGCGAAGCGAGAACACATGGATTTAGAGAGCGTCCTGCGTTTCCAATGATGATTTTGAGAACGCCGAAAGGGTGGACAGGTCCTAAAGTCGTCGATGGTGTGCAGATTGAGAATACCTACCGCGCTCACCAAGTTCCATTAGCTGAAATGGCAAGCAAGCCGGATCATCTTCGCCTATTGGAAGAATGGATGCGGAGCTACAAACCTGAGGAATTATTTGATCAAAGCGGTCGATTAATTCCTGAATTAGCAGAACTCGCGCCAAAAGGAGATCGACGTATGGGTGCAAATCCGAACGCCAATGGTGGAGTACTCCTCAAAAATTTGAACCTGCCAAAATTTGAAGCGTACGCCGTTCCGGTCGAGGCACCTGGACAGGTCGAAACCGAATCGACGCGAGTTTTAGGCAAATTCCTGCGCGACGTAATGCAGCAAAATCAGGAAAATCGCAATTTCCGAGTATTTTCGCCGGATGAGAATAACTCGAATCGCTTGAATGCAGTTTTAGAAACAACCGATCGCATTTTTACAGGCGAGATTTTGCCCAATGATGACCACATTGCGCTAGACGGTCGCGTGATGGAGATTTTGAGTGAACATCTCTGTCAAGGTTGGCTTGAAGGCTATCTCTTGACCGGGCGGCACGGGTTTTTCTCCTGTTATGAAGCTTTCATTCACATTGTCGATTCGATGTTCAATCAACATGCGAAGTGGCTCGAAGCTTGTCGTCATATCGTTTGGAGACGACCGATCGCCTCGCTAAATTATTTACTCACGTCTCACGTCTGGCGACAAGACCACAATGGATTTACGCATCAAGACCCGGGCTTCATCGATGTAGTGTTGAACAAAAAGCCATCGGTGACGCGGGTCTATCTCCCGCCTGATGCGAATACATTGCTATCAGTTACAGATCATTGTTTGAGAAGTCGCCATTATGTGAATGTGATCATTGCCGGAAAACAACCTCAACTGCAATGGTTGGATATGGAAAGCGCGATCGCACATTGTACCGCAGGAGTCGGAATTTGGGATTGGGCAAGTAATGACCAGGGGGTTGAACCGGATGTTGTTCTAGCGAGCGCGGGTGATGTTCCAACGCTAGAAGCATTGGCAGCAGTTGATTTTCTGCGCGCTCACTTCCCGGATCTAAAGATTCGGTTTGTGAATGTGGTCGATTTAATGACGCTGCAACCTCGCTCAGAACATCCGCATGGATTATCCGATCGCGATTTTGATTCAATTTTCACAGTCAATAAGCCGATCATTTTCGCATTTCATGGCTATCCGTGGCTGGTTCACCGTCTCACCTATCGTCGAACAAATCACCCTAATATTCATGTACGCGGCTACAAAGAAGAAGGAACGACCACAACGCCATTCGATATGGTGGTGCTAAACGATTTAGATCGATTCCATCTCGTACAAGATGTCATCGATCGAGTTCCTCGTCTAACGAATATTGGCGGACATGTGAAGCAAATTGCGCGGGACAAATTGACAAAGCACAAGCGCTATATCATCGAGAACGGTCGCGATATGCCAGAAGTGGAAGATTGGAAGTGGCAATTCTACAGCGGATCGAATACTCAGAAGCAGGTTTTGCCACAGACGGATGGGAATTCGCCAATTCAGCAGGCGGAGGATTTAGCGCGATCGGCGTACTAGCCTGAACCGAGGTTCGGCTGCACTCACCCCTCATCGAGTTTCTTAGTATGAGTTGAGCGCAGCCGAGTCGTTAACCCGGACGAGTCGTCTCCCCCCAATCCAAAAATCCTCCCTCCATACTCACGACAAAAAACTCCACCTGAAGATGGCTCAACGAAATTCGATCGCCATCGATCAGCGCACGTCGCTCCAACACAGGCAATCTTTGCTCTCGTAGGAAAGTTCCATTGCTACTGCCTACATCCATGACATAAAACCCCTCAGGGCTGTGACCGATCACCGCATGACAGCGTGAAATCGATGGCTGAGAAACCGAAATTGCACAGTTTCGACTTCTGCCAATTAGCCAGGTTGAAGAGATCGACGTAAGTTGTGCTTGATCTGGATTGACCAAATTTGTCGTCAGGAAAGCAGTGCGACCAGTCGTAACCGCTTGAATGTAGTAAGCCGTCGCGCACCGAAGCGGTGCCTCTAAAATTGGCTCAACCAAGGTGGAAATTTTATCGATGTCGTGCCCGCAATCTAATAAGAGCGATCGCGAAATCGCAGGATAGGTTTTTAAGAATTGGAGCGCACGATCGCCACTATTGCTGGATGGCGGCAGATTTAACATAACAGGTGTCCGGGCGATAACCGTTTAACGAGAGGGGAGAAGAATCGGATGCGACGACAGCAGTAGTACTCGAAACCCTGATTCAGCCAAACTAAGCAATGTTTTACCTTACTAAAACCAAATTGCCCGCTGGGTGAAGTCTAGGGGTTGGAAACGTTTATCACCCTGAGGGGTGAGATGCACGGAACTACGTAGAATAAACACTACCTTTCAGGGAGAGGCAAGGCTTCTGGGTCGCTCTTCTTACTAGCTTTATACGGTTGCAGATACTGAGCCGGATCTTTAAAGTTTTATGAATTCTCAGCATAATTGAGCATTCGTTGTCGTCATCGCTGCTTCGGTATTTACGGATATAACGATAAGGCTAAGGAACACTGTTCTTCTCTACAGTAAGGAAGCGAGCGAATCAGGATTTTCTAATAAAAAGGTAGAGACGATCGTGCGGATACTGAAGCAGAAAGTCTAAGTTTGCCTGAACTTAAGAGACTAGAACTTAAGAGACTATGGGTTGAGAAAATTTTGTTGAGAAAATTTCTGACTGCTTGCCATTCAAGTTCATCCACACTGAGAAAAATATCCTTAAAAGCACTCAAGTCGGGGGGCGCTCACCTCACTCAGATGAGCCAATCACAGTTTGGGTGACTGAGTACAAGAGCATCGGCAGGAGAAGGGAAACGCAGTTTGTCTAAGCTATTGCACGATACTTCTCAAGATGTCCCCTTATTAAGGCAGAATAGAGCAATTAAATCTGCACCCATAACAGGTGTGAGATCGAGCGGCAAGTAGAGCAATCTGCTGATAAAATTTGGAAGGTTTTTAAGAACTTAGAGCCAATGGGATCAACGCGGGTAAAAATTGCAATCGATGCAATGGGTGGAGATAATGCCCCGGATGAAATCGTCGCGGGTGCGGTGAGAGCGCAGGCAGAACTCGATGTCGATGTCGTCTTGGTGGGAGATCCACAACAGGTGGAGGCTGCCCTGAAGCATCATACGCAGTCTTCTGAAATCGAAATTGTGCCCTCCGAAGGCACGGTCGAAATGGAAGAAGAACCACTCGTCGGGCTACGTCGTAAGCCAAAAGCTTCGATCAATGTAGCAATGGATTTGGTGAAGAAGAAACAGGCGAATGCTGTGGTTTCGGCAGGGCATTCTGGCGCAGCAATGGCATCGGCTCTGTTGAAGTTGGGGCGACTCAAAGGAATCGATCGTCCTGCGATCGGGGCAGTTCTGCCAACGCTGATTGCGGGTAAGCCTGTACTCATTCTTGATGTTGGCGCAAATGTCGATTGTCGCCCCAAATTCTTGGAGCAATTTGCTCTGATGGGGACAATCTATTCTCAATATGTTTTGGGCAACTCAGAACCCAAAGTCGGCTTGCTCAATATTGGCGAAGAACCGAATAAAGGAAACGAATTAGCGATTCAAACACACGAATTGCTGAGCGCAAATCCTGCCATTCCGTTCATCGGCAATGCAGAAGGGCGAGATGTCTTATCGGGTCACTTTGACGTGATTGTCTGCGATGGCTTTGCAGGCAATGTCTTGCTGAAATTTGCTGAAGCGGTGGGAGAAGTCGCCCTGCAAATCCTGCGTGAAGAACTCCCTCGTGGGCTGCATGGAAAAGCGGGAGTCACTTTACTACGTCCGAATCTAAAGCGCATCAAACAACGGATGGATCACGCAGAGCATGGAGGCGGTCTACTGTTAGGGGTGGATGGCGTTTGCATCATCAGCCACGGCAGTTCACAAGCGCCGACGATTTTTAATGCCGCTCGACTCGCAAAAGATGCGATCGACAATACGGTTTTAGATCGAATTCGCTCAAGTTACGATCCGAGCGTTGCTGTCCGTGCCGACAGCTAACTCGCCTCAACACATGTGGAGTCAACGATTTTGGTGGAATACTCAGGGGTCGGAATCGCCATCACCGGATGTGGATCCTCCGCACCCAATTCTACGGTTACAAACGACCAACTCAGTCAAGTCGTCGAAACCTCCGATGAGTGGATTGCTTCACGCACCGGAATTCGACAACGGCACCTGAGCGACTCTTCAGGAACGTTGGTCGATCTGGCAGCAAAAGCAGCAAAATCTGCGATCGAGATGGCGGGCATTGAGCCGGATCAGGTGGATTTGATTCTACTCGCGACCTCGACCCCAGATGACCTGTTTGGCAGTGCGTGTCAGGTACAGGCTGCCATCGGAGCCTCCCAAGCCGTTGCCTTCGACTTGACCGCCGCCTGTTCTGGCTTTGTATTTGGACTGGTCACTGCCGCGCAATATATTCGTACCGGAGTCTATCGCAATGTCGTGCTGATTGGAGCCGATGTGCTGTCGCGCTGGGTGGATTGGAACGATCGTCGCACCTGCGTCCTATTCGGTGACGGTGCAGGAGCCGTTGTGATTCAGGCAAATGAGCGCGATCGCCTCCTCGGATTTGAACTGCGGAGTGATGGCACTCAAAATCGCTGCTTGAATTTGGCATATGCAAGCACAGCCAAGCCGCTCCTAGAGGATTGTGAAATTGGTCAGGGCAATTTTCAACCGATCACGATGAATGGGCAGGAAGTTTATCGATTTGCGGTGAAGCGTGTGCCGGAAGTCATTGAGAAAGCGCTATTTCGGGCAAATCTTGGCGTTGACGCGATCGATTGGTTACTGCTGCATCAGGCGAATCAGCGAATTTTGGATTCCGTCGCCGATCGATTAAAGATTCCTTCCGAAAAAGTAATTAGTAATCTGGCAAAATACGGCAATACTTCAGCCGCATCGATTCCTCTGGCATTAGATGAAGCGGTGCGCGAGGGGTTTGTCAAGACCGGGGATACGATCGCGGCTTCAGGGTTTGGAGCCGGATTAACCTGGGGTGCAGCAATTTTTCAATGGGGGCGTTAGCTGAATCTTTCTTGCTTCGTTAGATTGTGCCCCCTCAAGCGATCGACACACATTCAAACTTATAGATTCACGACAATGGCAAAAACGGCATGGGTGTTTCCTGGGCAAGGATCTCAGGCAATTGGAATGGGAATCGACTTACTCGAACTTCCCGCAGCGAAGGCAAAATTTGACCAGGCAGAGCAGATTTTAGGCTGGTCAGTTGTGGAAATTTGTCAGCATCCAGAGGGTAAAGTCTCGCAAACGCTTTACACTCAGCCCTGTCTCTATGTCGTCGAATCAATTTTGGCAGATTTGCTCAAAGAAAAAGGACAAATGCCTGATTTTGTCGCGGGTCACAGTTTGGGCGAATATTCTGCACTCTATACCGCAGGGGTGTTTGATTTTGCGTCAGGACTGCGCTTGATGCAGCGGCGGGCTGAACTGATGGATAGCGCATCAGACGGCATGATGGCGGCTTTACTGGGATTCGATCGAGAACAACTTGAGTCCGTTTTGGCTGAAATATCTGGAGCCGTTTTGGCAAACGACAATAATGCAGGGCAGGTGGTGATCTCTGGCACACCTGAAGCCGTTGAAGCTGTGATGTCACAAGTAAAATCGAAAAAAGCACTCAAACTGAATGTCAGTGGGGCATTTCACTCACCTTTGATGTCCGAAGCGGCCGAGCAATTTAAGAGCGTTCTTGACACTGTTCAGTTCAAGGCGGCTGAGATGCCCGTCTTGTCGAATGTCGATCCAATTCCCAGCCGCAATGCAGGGGAGTTGAAAAATCGGCTGACTCGGCAAATGACGGGTTCAGTCCGATGGCGAGAAATTTCGCTACGATTGCCAGAAGAAAACGTCGATCGAGTCATTGAAGTTGGACCCGGCAAGGTTTTAACTGGAATTATTAAACGGACTTGTCCTGATCTCGTGTTAGAAAATGTGGGCAGTCTCGCGGATTTGTCATGAGCCAAACTTCTGAACGTCCTGTCCCTGAAATGTCTCGCGATCGAGAACCCTTTGTCAGCTTAGTTCTCTATCACCTGTTTAAATGGTCAGTCGTATCTCCGGTTCTCCACACTTACTTCTGTGGACGAATTTTTGGTGCAGAGAATGTGCCAAAACAAGGACGACTCCTCGTTGTTAGCAATCACGCCAGCGATTTTGACCCCATGTTGCTATCTTGTGCGATCGGGCGACCCGTGGCGTACATGGCAAAAGAAGAACTGTTCAAAGTTCCGGTGCTAAAGCAGGCGATTACTGCTTATGGAGCCTATCCGGTAAAGCGAGGAACCGGAGATCGCGCAGCGATGAAAGCGGCAATGACCTCGATCGAATCTGGCTGGGCGACAGGCGTTTTTCTCGATGGCACTCGGACTCCCGATGGGCGAATTGCAGATCCAAAATTAGGAGCCGCCTGGATTGCAGCAAAAACAAACTCACCATTAATTCCGGTGAGCTTATGGGGGACGCATCAGATTTTTCAGTCAGGCAAGTTTCCTCGACCTGTGCCGATTACGATTCGGATTGGCAAAGTCATCGAAGCACCCAAAACAAGCGATCGAGCCGAACTCGAAGCCGTCACTCAGCGCTGTGCCGATGCGATTCACGACTTACATGACCTCGGACGTTAACGCAGCGAAGACTCCAGCAAATTCGCCTGAAGTTTCAGACAATTTCGTCCATTCACCTGAAGCTGATATTCCACTCGATCCATCAATCGATTCAAAATCAGCCAGCCGTATCCATGCTCCTGCATCATTTCAGGCGAGGGAGCAAAATAGGTCGAAATGTCAAATCCCTGCCCATGATCCCAAATCTCGATCGCTAAATCGCGACCCCTCAACTCCAGGCGCACAACCACTGGAAGATCAGGCTGATTGCGATGAGCATGACGCACCACGTTCGAGTAAGCTTCAACTAAAGCCAGCCGTAACCGACTCGATTGCCGCATCCAATCAATCTGGTCGCCAATCTCAAGCTTAAGACTTTCTAACAACCAAGATTCAACAACGGTTAGAAACCGCAAATCGCTGGGGACATGAAGTTCAGTTCTCATGGGTTATAGAACCTCCAGAGATAGAATGGTTTGATCATCTTCTTGAATCGCGTTGTGTGCTTGAATCTGGGCAAGCAGTTGTTTGAGATCCAAACTTTCCCCCGTTTGCCGCAGTAATTTCCATAACCCGGTCTGTCTTAACATCGCCCCTGCTGAATCGATCTGAATACCTGATTCCCCTTCCGGTCGCACCGTTGCTTCAGTAATTCCGTCACTGGTGAGTAATAAGACTTCTCCACCTCGAAGACTTAATTTTCCGGCAATTGCACTCCAATTCGGTAATATCCCTAGAGGAATGCCTCGCACTTTCAAATAAGTTGGCTCCACTTCGTCCTCGATCGTTTGTCTCGACCAAATCAGAGGGTAAATATGTCCCGCATTGGCATAGACCAGTTGATTTGTCGAAGGGGTAAATCGTGCCAAAACCATTGTGATGAAGCAATTCGTACCCATCAAATCCTGCGAGAGAATACTATTTAAGTTGCGCATCACTTCATCCGGTTCTGGAGAAATTTCCTGCGACAGTTCGCGCCGTAAGACTGAAATTGCACTTGCCATAAATAGCGCCGCCGGAACTCCTTTACCCGAAACATCTCCGACTGCTAACCAGAGATCGCCTTGAGGATGTTGGTAGACTTCAAAAAAGTCGCCTCCCACCTCGCGTGCCGGATGACAGCAGGCTTGCACTTTGAGATTTTCGAGCCGGGGCAGCGTCTGCCTAAGCAAATTGGTCTGAATCTGGCGGGCGACTTCGAGTTCGGCTTGAATCTGTTTGGCTTGCTGCTGAGTCCGCAAGTAGAGTCTCGCTTGTGAGATGGCAAGAGCCGCTTGTTCGGTCACCACTTCAATTAGCTCTAAATCTTCAGCCGACCAAAAGGGTTTATCTGCCTCTCGATGCAGCGACAGAATCGCTAATAGTTCTTCCTGATAGCGTAAAGGCAACACAAAATGCGGCGGGTTTTGATTTTTCATTCTCGCCTTGCCATCATGCAGCACTTTCTGCACCAGATCTGATTCGCGATCGCGATTCCAATCCCCGATCAGTGAGCCTTCTGTACAGTGCATCGCTGAAGTCGATCGCAGATGATCGCCTTCGACCGGATGCAGCATACAGCAACTCACCTCGAACGTGGCTCCGATCGTTTCGACGATCGTTTGCAGCATGTTCTGATAATCGAGTGATTCACGAATTGCTGTCGTCATGGCATTAAACGAAGATTCTCGTCTCAGTGCCCGCCGTAAGTCGGTTGTGCGCTGTTTAAGCACTAGATAAGTCTCAGCCGCTTGCTCGACCACGACTTGAAGCTGTTGCGGCTTCCAGGGCTTGGTGATGTATTTAAACACCTTGCCAGAATTAATCGCATCGACGAGATCCTCAACGTCGGTGTAGCCCGTCAGCACAATCCGAATCGTATCGGGAAAGAGATCGACCGTGCGACTGAGAAATTCAGTCCCGAGCATTTCGGGCATTCGCTGGTCTGAAATAATAATTGCAACTTCGCCTTGTTCATTGAGGACTTCGAGCGCTTCGATCGCACTTTCCGCCCGAATCACGTCGAAGTCTCGGCGGAAGGTGCGGTAAAGCAGATCAAGATTGTCCGGCTCATCATCCACGATTAACAGCTTGAGTTTTTCTCGCCTCATGCGTATCCTCGAATGCCGTGTAAAGTCTTTATGAAACGTACCCGTGGTGTCCGGGGAACTAACACAAGAGAGGTAGGGGAATTTACTAAGGATGAGGAGTGAACTTCGTCACGCTTCGCAAGGAGGGCAAGGGTTTGTGGAGTTATTTGAGGGTGTTCCAGGCTTGGATGATCGTTTGGAGCGATCGGGGTAATTTTCCTTCTTCAATGTCCGCATATTCTACTGTTCCTTCTGGGCTGGTTAAAGTCATGATGAAGAAATCAGCAGCACCTTGAGGCGGCGAGTAAGTCTTGCGATTGAAATTTTGAAATTGCTCACGTTTCAGCAGTTCGCGAAATTCCTGGACTTTTTGAGGGGAAACTTTCCAAGCTCGAAGCGATGCGGACGAGGAAGCGCTTTGAGTCAGCAGAGAATCGCCTCCCATTGCAATGGCTTGCTGCATCGTGCCATCGTTTAGCAAAACAGTGTCATAAGTTTGACCCGCAAATCCACCACTCAGGCGCGATCGAAATACAACATTTTGCGGCAGCCTTTCTCGCGGTTTGAGATCGGCTAATCTCAGCGATCGTCCCTGGAGATCGGTATGATAAACCCAAGTTCGATCGCCTTTCGCAACGACCACTCTCCAGCCTTCAACAAGTTGCTGCGTACAAAATTCGTCGGGTTTTGCTAATTCAAAGCAACCATCTCCCCAGGTTTTGCGTTCTGCCTCAATTACTCGCAACTCATGCGTGGGGATTCCAACTCGTCGCGCTAAATCTTTTCGCACGCGCCAACTTAACGCTTTTGGATAAGACGTAGCAAGCAGGGCTGTCGGGTGGCGCATTGGGGCAGCGGTCGCCTGTAACAGGGGAATGCCACTGACAAGAGACAGGACACTGATGAGGGCAATCGCCGAAATTAACTGGACAGGGAAACGCATAAAAACTTGAGGGCTTTTAGTTAAGAGATGACGAGTGGAGGCAATCAGAAAGTTTCCTATTTGCTTTGTTCGGGTGTATTGGGCATTTGGCGAATCAAGGGTTGGGCTAACCCCCACCCAAGTGTCAATCCACTCAAAATCAAAACCACAGGCAACCAGCGATCGACCCACGTAGATTGATACATCGGGTGAGGGACAGACTTCGGATAATTTTGAGTCGAATAATGGGGGGACTGTCTGTGATTTCCCGCACTGAGTAACTGCAAGGAATGAGCTTGCATCGATCGCAGATGTTGGATCACAACTGGAGGCTGACGTTTTGTGCGGCTCCAAGTCAGAAAGGTACTGACGGGAATTCCAGTGAGATTTCCGACTTGGAGTGCTTGCACCTGCTGGAGTAAAGCCCGATCGTTGGAGAGGACGACGACGAGTTGCTTTGGACTCAATCGCGCGAGTTCCTGGGCTGAATTTCGCACCTCGATCGCAAGTCTTGCCCGTCTTGTAAAGGGGCGAGCAGTTTCGGCTAGAATCGGCGATCGAGCAAGTTGCCAATCGCTTTCGAGCTTAAATCGACAATATTCACGAGCAATGTTCAATTCAGCAATTTCGCGCGGATTCGCTGCCCAAGCTTCTAGTTCTTGATGAACGGCTTGGGGGATAAAACAGGAACCGATGGGGCTAAACTCCAACCATTCATGCGGTCTACAGGCAAAAAGCGTATTGAGATCGATTAACAGAAAGATTTGAGGGGCATCAACCATAATCTGAGGAGCAGATGAAAGAACTAGCCGCCAATGCCAAGGCGACCTGCAAGACTAGGAGTTAGCGGCAGCAGAATTGTCACCATCAAAAATAAAACCACCAGACCAATCGCCGCACGAGCATCATCGGGTTCAGTGAGTTCGTTGAGGCTGGGGCGCTCTGGATTGCGCTGTAACACCACAATCACGATCGCCCAATACAACGCCAACGGATTGACAAACGAAGCCAGTCCCAAAATCGTAATCGTCGCAACTGTCGCACGAGCAGCAATTTTGCGCCCGTAGATAGCTTGCACAATGCGACCGCCATCGAGTTGTCCTGCTGGCATGACGTTAATTGCAGTGACAACTAAGCCAATCCAACCGAGAACCACTAGCGGACTCACTTCAACAATCGATCGCTGAATCCCCGTTCCCATAATCACACGCGCTAAGGTTCCAACCAAGATTGATCCTTCAAAGAATTGTGTCGGAACTTTGAACCCGCTGCCTTCATGCGACATCAATAATCCAGCAATCAACATGCCAAAGGCGACGAGTCCCCCTGCAATTGGACCTGCCACTGAGATATCGAATAACGTCGATCGATTCGGCAGCAGCGATCCAAATTTCGTAATTGCGCCAAACGAGCCAATCTGCCAAGTGGGGATAAAAAATGGCAAGTTCAGTTTAATCTGATGGCGCTTTGCAACGATCCAATGCCCAAATTCATGCGCTAAGAGAACGGCTAAAATGCCCAAACTAAATGGCAGCACTTCTTTGTATCGCTCCGGCGAACCATAGAAATCGAATCCGAGTAAGATGCCCCCTGTTTCTAAACTTGCAGCGATCGTGGCGAGAAACAGCACGATCGATAATAAAGTTTGTGTCAAAGTCAGCGGCTTCGGATCGTTTTTACTCGGTAAAACAACGACGACAGGCTTTTCATCTTGGTTTTCGATCAAAAAGAGTCGGTAGCGATCGCCCACTTGCGTTTTCAAATTCTCAGTCAATTTCGCATGAGTCGCATCTGGATCGCCGCGTAAATTTCCTTTAAATATTGCGCCATCTTGATAGGAAATAGTCTCTGTCAAAAAGTAAGTATCAATTCCGAAAATGCCTTTAATCGCTTGCAAATCGTCATTCGGAATCGATAGGTTTTCAGGCTGAGACAGGACTGGGGCTGCGGTCGCCTCATCAGATTTGGGAAAGGCAGATTCGGACATGTTTCCATGAGCCGAAGGCTGCGCAACTTTCGCTGCTGCTCTTTGCGCTAAAAATTCCTGCCCTTCCGCTCTCAACTTTCGACCAATCCAGATATAGAACCCCGTCGAAATTACAAACAGCAGCAGCATCCCTGCCAAATTGAGATAAATTCCTGCGGAAAATAAGCCAAAAAAGATAATCCACGGAGACATCAGCACGACTGACTGAAACCAAGCCAAAATGCCAAGTTTCCCATAAGGACGAGCGCGATTAAATCCTACGCCTAAAATTAAGAGCGCGACTAATACGGCAAGTGCAGTAACCATCTCAAACCCCCAAACTCGATCGCTCAATTTCTAGAACACGTACAAGATCTACTCTACAACGATAGAATCTGTGCCAGAGATGAGAAAAATGCGATCGTGAATTTAAAGTACGCTCTAGTCCATGAATGGCTGACCCCAAAAGCAACAGGCGGATCAGAACTCGTTGTCCAAGAAATTCTCAAACATGTTGATGCGGATCTGTACGCCCTGATTGATTTTGAATCCGTCAATCCTAAAAGTTACTTGTATCAGCGTCAAATCGGCACAACTTTTTTGCAGCGGTTTCCGTTTGCAAGAAACGGCGTTCAAAAATATTTGCCCTTTTTGCCGATTGCGATCGAACAACTCGATCTCCACGCCTACGACATTATTCTCTCGTCCTATCACGCGGTTGCCAAAGGGGTGATCACCTCTCCCAATCAACTGCATATCTGCTACTGTCATGCTCCGATGCGATATGCCTGGGATATGACGTTTGAATATCTGCGAAACAGTCGCGCAGGTCACGGAATTCCTGGAATATTGACGCGATATTTACTGCATCAATTGCGACAATGGGATGTCATCTCATCTCATCGAGTTGATTATTTTATTGCAAATTCTCACCATACTGCGCGCAGAATTTGGCGCTGTTATCGGCGGTCTGCTGAAGTGATTTACCCTCCGGTTGATGTCGATCGCTTCTCGTTTGAACCGCAAAAACAAGACTATTACCTCACCGTTTCAAGACTGGTTGGCTATAAAAAAATCCCGTTAATTGTTCAAGCCTTTAATCAACTCAATCTTCCCTTAGTTGTGATCGGCAGTGGAGCAGAATTGTCAACTCTTAGAAAGATCGCAAAACCGAATATCAAAATTTTAGGATGGCAGCCCGATGACGTTGTAGAGCAATATATGAAACAAGCAAAAGCGTTCGTCTATGCCGCCTACGAAGATTTTGGAATTGCTCCGCTTGAAGCGCAAGCTTGCGGCACGCCAGTGATTGCCTATGGAGTAGGAGGAACGGCTGAAACTGTGAGAGACTTACGGGAATATCATGCTCAAGGTACTGGCATTTTGTTTCCAAATCAAACAGAATCCGCGATCGTCGAAGCCGTTCAAATCTTTGAACAGCATCAGGCAATCTTTCAACCCGAAATTGCTCGATTATTTGCCTTGACCTTTCACCCGGATATTTTCAAACAGAAATATCTCGATTTCATCGATCGAGCCTATCAAGAATTTCAATCTCGTCAAAAATACTCGCCAATTGGGGAGCAAATTTAACGCGAAACGAGTCGATGGCTTTATGATCAAGACTGTGTGTGTGGTGTGGAAAAAGTAAGGAGTAAGATGACTGCCGATAGCCAATTTGTCCCAGGCAAACGGATTCGGTCGATCTTCAAGCGTGGTAAGCCGTTCGGCAAACCTTCGATTTTCAATACTCGGAATGCGCTTGAAAACGATTTTGCCAAACGTCTCTTTGATATTGTATTTTCGCTGTCTGTTCTGATTCTTTTCTCTCCGGTGTATTTCATCTTGGCGTTGCTGATTGCCCTGAGTTCGTCAGGTCCAATTTTCTATGTGCAAGAACGAGTCGGAAAAGATTTCAAACGATTCGGCTGTATCAAATTTAGAACAATGGTAAGAAATGCGGATGAACTACTCGTCGATCTGATCAGTACTTCACCCCAGATGCGCGAAGAATTTGAAACCACCTTCAAACTCAAATCCGATCCGCGAATCACCTGGATCGGCAAATTCTTGCGAATTACCAGTCTCGACGAGTTTCCTCAGTTTTGGAATGTGCTGATGGGAGATATGAGCGTTGTTGGACCACGCCCGCTCGTGATTGAAGAACTGCCAAAATACGGAACCCACATCGACAAAGTTTTAACCATTCGCCCTGGGATTACGGGACTGTGGCAAGTGTCAGGTCGCAATGACATCCCCTATCCGCAGCGAATTCGCATTGATGTCTACTATGCGAGTTGTCATAATTTTCTGCTCGATCTCTGGATTATCGTCAAAACGATCGGAGTCGTCGTCTTCCCAAAAGATAACGGCGCTTACTAAGTCCGTCCGCTAGAAAGCCGAATTTGATACTCAGTAATCCGGATGACTTGAATCACTTCCGTAATGTTTAGCAGCTTTGATTCATTCTGATCCGCGCGACTTTTAAAGTAAGAACGATCGAGTTTTGTATCAAAAGCGACAACTGCTCGTAACAACCGCCAATCCTCTGAAACTTCAGCCAATCTTGTTCTAAGTCCACGACTTCTTTACACAGAAACGCACTCATTCGAGTTAAGGTTGAATGTTATTTTGGTGTTACTTGTGCTGAGCTTAGGGTTAACTAGGTACAGCTTGTTTTCGTATGGCTACATAACGCTGAACGCGAAACAATTCAAGAATTGATTCAATGTCCAGCAGTTTCTGTAATTGCAGGTGAGGAAAGTATAGAATGACGCAACGTAAACGCGCACTGGTAACGGGTATCACAGGTCAAGATGGTTCCTACTTAAGTGAACTCTTACTTGAGCAAGGCTATGAAGTTCATGGAATTATCCGAAGAACCTCAACATTTAATACCGATCGCATTGATCACATCTACGAAGACCCACACGTTGAAGGCGCACGCCTCTTTCTGCACTACGGGGATTTGACCGACGGGACAACATTTCGCCGGATTCTCGAAGAAGTAAAACCTTGCGAAGTCTACAACTTGGGCGCACAATCGCATGTGCGAGTGAGCTTTGATGCACCGGAATATACAGCAGATGCTGTCGGAATGGGCGCATTGAGAATTCTCGAAGCAGTTCGCGACTATCAGCAACGCATTGGCGAACAAGTCCGCTATTATCAGGCTGGATCTTCAGAAATGTTCGGAAAAGTCCAAGCCGTTCCTCAAACTGAAGAGACTCCGTTCTATCCTCGCAGTCCTTACGCCTGTGCAAAAGTATTTGCCCATTGGCAAACCGTCAACTATCGCGAATCGTATGACATGTTTGCCTGTAACGGCATTCTGTTTAATCACGAATCTCCGCGTCGGGGTGAAACATTTGTCACCCGCAAAATTACTCGTGCAGTCGCACAAATCGTATCAGGTCGCCAAAAGAAACTCTATATGGGTAACCTCGACGCAAAACGCGACTGGGGCTATGCAAAAGACTATGTGCGGGCAATGTGGCTAATGTTGCAACAAGAACAGCCCGATGATTATGTCGTTGCAACGGGTGAAACGCATTCGATTCATGAATTTCTAGACATCGCTTTCGGGCGTGTCAATTTGGACTGGAAAGATTATGTTGAGTTTGATGCGCGTTACCTGCGTCCGGCAGAGGTGGATTTGTTAATTGGTGATCCAGCGAAAGCGAAGAAGCAACTCGGCTGGGAACCGTCTGTCACGTTTGAAGAGTTGGTGCATCTGATGGTGGACGCTGACCTCCATGCAGTCGGGATCAGCACGCCTGGGAATGGGCAGTCTACAGTTGCAGATTACGCCACCATTCGTCAAAACCTGGCTGGGGTATCTTTCTGAACCGCTATACAAGAACTAAGCCATGACCTCAACAACGTTCGATCTGAAAAGTAAGCGCCTTCTGGTGACGGGTGGAGCAGGATTCTTGGGTCGCCAAGTCGTTCGCCAACTGCGCGAAGCGGGGGCTGACCCAAACAAGATTACGGTGCCACGATCGCAGGATTTCGATCTCCGCAAGATGGAAAATTGCCAACGAGCGGTGGATCAGCAAGATGTTGTCATTCACTTGGCAGCCCATGTTGGGGGGATTGGACTCAATCGGGAAAAACCTGCTGAGTTGTTTTATGACAACTTGATGATGGGGACGCAACTGATTCATGCGGCTTATGAAGCAGGCGTACAAAAATTCGTCTGTGCCGGAACGATTTGCGCGTATCCCAAGTTCACACCTGTCCCGTTTCAGGAAGATGACATCTGGAACGGCTATCCAGAAGAGACAAATGCACCCTATGGAGTCGCAAAGAAAGCTCTACTCGTCCAACTTCAAGCGTATCGTCAGCAGTATGGGTTTGATGGGATTTATTTGCTGCCTGTGAATCTCTACGGACCGGAAGATAATTTTGATCCGAAGAGTTCGCACGTGATTCCGGCGTTGATCCGCAAGGTCTATGAGGCTCAACAGGCTGGGGCAGCGACATTGCCTGTCTGGGGCGATGGCAGTCCGACTCGTGAGTTTCTCTATGTCGATGATGCGGCGCGAGGGCTAACGATCGCGCTCCAGCATTACAGCGAAAGTGAGCCTGTGAATTTGGGGACGGGGCGCGAGATTACGATTCGCGATCTGATTACCTTGATTTGCGATTTGATGGAGTTTAAGGGCGAGATTGTCTGGGAGACGGACAAGCCAAATGGTCAGCCTCGGCGCTGTTTGGATACGCAGCGAGCGAAGGAGAAGTTTGGATTTGAGGCTCAGGTGAGCTTTGAGGAAGGATTGAAAAAGACGATCGACTGGTATCGCCAAACGGCTCAATAGGGTTCCATTGCCTTGTTTGCTGAGGGAGATTCTTCGGAATCTCCTTTTTTTTTGGGTTTTTATCTGTTTGATATCCATGTCGATATAAAGTTCTAATAATAGAACCCCGTGTTTTTACGGATATTTTCTCAGGGTAAACGCGGAAAAGAAAAAGGAGAAATCTGGTATCAAATGTGATCGTTTCTAAGATTTATCTCGCCCCTATGTGCTGAAAATGCGATCATAGAGGAGTTTCAGAAGATACGCGACCAGAAAAAATCTGAATATTCTGGCTAAACCATATCTTCACGATTCCCTGATGAAGGTTGTCAATCTCCGTAAATACCAGTAAGCTCTTAAATAAGTTAAGCCGTGTGTACCAGCATCTATCGCTTGTCTATTCATCAAAAAACGCGATCGTTCGCTGTTATCGGCAATATCAGGGGCTTAGATTAATTCCAGCAAATCTTCAACAGGGTTGCACTATCCAATCGCCATAGAATATGCGGCTTGAGAGTCCTGAGATCAGGCTCTAGCTTGCTGTGCATTCGATTCTCAGGCGACCTGTGATGAAAACCCTTCGAGCCATGATTCAGCGCTATGGTCAAATCCTATTCCAGCCTGCATCCTCACCGACTCTTGCTTCGCCTGATTCATCAGCGTTTGACGGGATGCCTAAAGGTTGAAACAAGTATCGCGGACTGGTCAATCTACTTCAGCAAAGGCGAACTCACTTTCGCAACGAGTTCACTTAGCCCTTTTGAGAGACTCGATCGACATTTAGGACGGCTGAGTCAGCATGTCCCGGTTCTGGGCGGATCAATGCGCGCTCAGATTCGGGCATTGTTCGATCGTAAATTGCTGAGCGATCACAGCCGCATCAGTCCCGACTATCAAGCGATTTTGAGACTCGTCGAACAGCGATATCTCTCGGTTGGAGAAGCTCAACAACTGATTGAACAACTCGCGCAAGAAGTTCTCACCGGATTTCTGATGCTGTATGAAGGGGAAACAGAAGTGATCGAACGCGCAAAGTTTGACCCCTATCCGGAGCTTTGCCGCATTGAGTTACTGCCGCTCCTTGCCCAGCGCTATCAACCTGCACGGACGACTGCAACGCTGGCACGTGAGAACCGATTTGTCGATCGAGCGGTTGCGGTTGCACCTGTTATGGAGCGTCCCGTTCAAACGCTAGAAGTAATTCCGCAGCCGATACCAACCTTCGCGCGATCGTACAAAATCGTTTGCATTGATGATAGTCCTTCCATTCTGCAAGCGATTCGGAACTATCTAGACGAGCAATTTACAGTCTTGATGTTGCATGATCCGCTCAAAGCAGTGATGCAGATTATGCGGCAAAAACCGGACTTAATTCTGCTTGATGTTGGAATGCCAAACCTCGACGGGTATGAGCTTTGCTCGATGCTAAGACGACATCCTAGCTTTCAAGAAACGCCGATCATTATGGTCACAGGACATACCGGATTTATCGATCGAGCGAGAGCGAAACTGGTGGGAGCATCTGGATATCTCACCAAACCCTTTACACAAGCTGAGTTACTTGAGACCGTTGCAAAGTATCTCCCGGTCATTTAGTTCACCAGGTTAATTTACCGATGATGAGTACCGTTTTAATTGTTGAAGACACCCCATCCGAGCTTGAGCTACTCAGTCACTATCTGCAAGAGAGCGGTTATGTTGTAATTGAAGCGGTGAGTGCAAAAGAAGCCCTCGATCGTGTAGCAGAACAGAGACCAGATGTGGTGGTGACCGATGTGGTGATGCCTGGAATGAGTGGCTTTGCACTTTGCCGCGCCTTGAAAAAGCATCCAGTCACCGAAGACGTTCCGATTATCATTTGCACCTCAAAGAACCAAGACATCGATCGACTTTGGGGCATGAAGCAGGGTGCAGATGTCTACATCACGAAACCCTTCACTCGCGATCAGTTTATCCGTGCTGTTCAATCTGTAGGAGGCTGACGATATGCAAAGTTCAGCGATTACCCTCCGCCCAGTCCCAGAGCGTTTGGGGCAGGTCTATCTCAAATTTGAACTGAGTGCAAAAATCTCGATCGTTGTTCCCATGACCTACGTGCGAGAAGCGATCTCGAAGTCGCTGCAACAACTCACGCCTATGCCCGACATGCCCCCCTACGTGCTGGGGCTGATGCACCGTCAAGGTCAAGTCATGTGGGTACTAGATCTTGCTAAATTGCTAGATATCGGAAGCATTCCAACTCCGATCAATTCTCCACTGGCAACACAGGATCTGCTCATTTTGCGGGTAGGCTCGGCTGCTTTTGCGATCGCAGTCCAGCAGATTCATGGTTCAATCTGGCTTTCCACAGATGAGATCCAGCCCTCCCTCAGCCATACGACCGCGAGATTTTCGCACTACTTAAGCGGTTGTGTCCTGCAAAGACAGGAAGTGTTGTTTGTGCTTGATGCGGAAGCGATCGTTCAATCTCCGAACTTGCAATCTTAAGCCTAACCGCGGCATCTATTGTTGCTTCATTCACGTTCCCCCAGATACTCATTGACTCATGGTTGATCAATTGTCTTCTACAAATTCAAGACTGTTCCCGCCTCAATCAACTTACACAGCACCCGATGCTTTACGATCGCGTGCGCGTGGGGTACTGCCCGACTGGCTCAACCGCATGAGCTTAAAGCAAAAGACTGCGCTTTCTGCCGTTGCGCTGAGTACGGTTCCAATTGCTGCGATGGGAGCCATTAGCTACTTCCTTGCAGATCAAGCGATTACCCAACAGGTGACCGGAGCGCAGCAGCTTGCAGCGACGCAATTGAGTGATTTGATCAGTCGATATATGTCCCAGCGTTATGGCGAAGTGCAAGCCTTGGGAAATTTCCCGTTGCTGACTGAAACGACTGCGCGCAACGCATCTAGTCAAGCTGAAAAGAATGCCGCGCTCACCCGCATTGCGCAAGCCTATGGCAGCTATCGCGATGTTACAATTTTTGACCTAGATGGCAATGTTCTTGTTCAAGCGGGCGATCGCACTCATACTAATCAAGCAGGTCAAGCTTACTTTAGAGAAGCGGTTCGCAGTAATCGAGCCGGAATTAGCCAGCCGATCGTCAGTTCAGACAGTAAACAGTCAGAGGTGTTTATTACCGCTCCAGTGCGAGACAGTCAAACCGGAAGAACGATCGCAATTGTCCGAGCGACCTTGCCGCTTGAGAAACTGTCTGAGCATTTAGTCCCCTATACACTGATCGGGCGGGAGTATAGCTTAATCGACCCGGCAACAAATCGCATCATTCTCACCTCTCGCCCAGAGCGGTTTAATCAAGAAGCACCTGCGTCGTTCCCTGAGTTCTCAAAGATGCAGTCTGAGGCAAAGGTGACTACGCGATCGCTCAATGACTCACAAGGCACTTACATTTTCACCTACAGTCCCTGGACAAAGCTTGACAGTTTGCCAGAGTTAAACTGGCATTTGATGTTAGGAAACAACGCGGCTAATGCTTTTGCAGCAAGAAGAACCCTGCTGATTGCATTAGCGGCAAGTAGTGTGATTGCTGCGGTGATTGTCGGTTGGATTGCAGCCATGCTTGCAAACCGCTTAACTCGTCGAATCGTTTCCGTTGCAAAAGCCGTTCAGCGGATTGGGCAGGGGCAGTTGGATACGAGATTGCGCATGGTTGGCGATGATGAGATTACACTGCTCGGTAGCAATATCAACTACATGGCAGGTCAACTTCAGAAACTCATCTTTGAGCAGACCCAGACTTCGCAGAACTTACAGCGATTGAATGAGGCAACCTTTAACATTCGCAAAACGTTAGATTCTAATATGATTTTGCAAGCTGGGGTGAGTGAAGTTCGCAAACTGATTGATGTCGATCGCTCGATTGTGTATTTATTCGACGAACACTGGCGAGGGCATATTGCAGCCGAGTCGGTTGGATTAGAGTTTCCGGCAGCACTAGGAACTCGGATTACTGATCCCTGCTTTGGAGATCGCTTCATTGAGAAGTATCGCAAAGGTCACGTTCAGACGATTTCAAATATTGAAGATGCAGAGCTTGACCCTTGCTATCAAGGACAGCTTGAGGAATTTCAGGTAAAAGCGAACATTATTGCTCCCATGATTGTAGACGGCAACCTGATTGGGCTACTCGTCGGACATCATTGCACCTCTGCACACTACTGGGAATCTTGGGAGATCAACTTATTCACCCAGATTGCGGTGCATTTGGGCAATGCGCTAGAGCAGGTGAAACTCTCCGAGCAACAGCAGCGAGTCAGTAGTATTCAAGCGCTGGCTGAAGAACGTCAGCAGACGCAAGAAGCCTTACAAACTCAACTGTTACAGCTTCTTCGCCATGTCGAACGCGCCGCAATGGGAGACTTGACCGTCCGAGCAGATGTAACAACGGGTGAAATTGGCACCGTTGCCGACTTCTTTAACTCGATCGTGGAAAATCTCCAGCATTTAGTCGGTCAAGTTAAAGCGGCATCACTCCAGGTGAATTCTTCTTTGGGCAGTCACGAATATGCGGTACGAGAACTCGCCCATGATGCCTTAAAACAAGCTGAGGAAACTTCTGCAACGGTTCAATCTGTGCAGAAGATGATGGAATCGATCGAAGCCGTTGCTCAGAGCGCTCAGAAAGCCGCAGAAGTGAGTCGAACTGCCGCCGTCACCGCAGAAACAGGCGGAGCAGCGATAGATTTGACCGTACAGCAGACCCTAGGCTTGCGGCATACGATCGGCGATACTGCGAAGAAGGTCAAGCGGCTTGGAGAATCGTCGCAGCAAATTTCTAAAGCCGTTTCGTTGATCAACCAGATTACGGTACAGACGAATCTCCTCGCGATCAATGCTGGGATTGAAGCAGCACGGGCGGGAGATGACAGTCAAGGGTTTGCTGCGATCGCGGAAGAGGTCGCAGCATTAGCCGCGCGAGCAGCCGATGCAACCCACGAGATCGAACAGTTAGTTGCTGGGATTCAGAGAGAGACTAATGATGTCGTAGACGCAATGGAAGAGGGGACATCGCAGGTGGTTGAAGTGACGCACTATGTCGAGAATGCGAAGCAGAGCTTAGAGCAGATCGTCTCGGTGTCTCACCAAATTGATCAACTGGTGCAATCAATTTCGACCGCAACAGTTTCGCAGGTTGAGACTTCTCATACGATTACGAACTTGATGCAGGACATTGCTCAAATTGCAGAGCGTACTTCTGATTCGTCGATCGAAGTCTCCAACTCTCTGCGGAAGACGGTTAACATCGCCCAGGATCTTCAACAATCCGTTGGGACATTCAAGGTGAGCTAAGCTTCGCACCATTGCAAGAAGTCGGAGTGCTTAGGATTCTGAATTTAGTCAAGCCGATGATTGCAAGGCAGCTTCGTCCTCATCCCCAAACCCTCTCCCATTAAACGCGCAGACCAACCCTCACACTTTCACGCTTAACCTATGCCAAACGACAAGGAAAATGAGATTCGGCGGCAGTTTCTAGATGAAGCACAGGAATACATTGCTAGCTTAGAAGCTGCAATTCTAGAGATCTCTCAAACTATCAATATTGCGACCATTAATGCTGCACTTCGAGTGACACATTCCTTAAAAGGGGGTGCGGCAATGATGGGCTTCAAGCTTCTAAGCGAGTTAGCCCATCAGCTAGAAGATGCGCTAAAAGTTCTCAAGGTCAATGATACTGCACTAGATTCTGAGACAGGGCATCTATTACTCTTGGCGGTAAGCTGTCTTTACCAAATTGTGGACTTTGAGCGCTATGGCGAAGCGATTAATCCGACCTGGATTAGTAAAGAAGTCGAACCGATTTTTACTGGATTACGATCGCGTTTAGGCAATTCTCAAGAAGAAACAGCGGCTTCAGTGTTGTCGATCGACAATAATCAAGATCTCGTTCCACTATTGTTTGAGACAGAGGTCGAGGGCTGTCTACAACGACTTGAGACGGTGCTTGCGACCCCAAACCAGCCTTGCCTACGTGAAGAAGCAACTCTACTTGCACAAGAGCTAGGGGGGCTAGGCGAGATGCTACAACTGCATGATTTTGCCCAACTTTGTGACACGATCGCTCGGCAAATCGCAGCCTCTCCTGATACGATTCTCATCCCTGTGACCCGTGCTGCATTACAAACTTGGCGACGCGCGCAAACTTTAATCTTGAGCGGACAGCTTGATCAAATTCCGCTAGAAATGGACGCGATCGAGATCACGCCAACAGTTTCGGCACAAGTTATTCAGACAATTTCCTCCACTTCAGAAGTCGAAGACACCAATCAAACGGTAAGAGTTTCTCTCCGGCAATTGAATCGTTTACAAGATTTATTTGGTGAACTAACTATCGATCGCAATGGATTAGATCTCAATCTCAAACGACTCAGAGGGTTAACTCGTCAGCTTTCTCAGCGACTTCAGACTCTACAGCATGTCAATTACCAGTTAAGAACTGTTTATGATCGCGTTGCCTTAACTAATGCTCCTGTTGCAGTCGGTCGAACAAAAAGGAGTAAGTTTGCGATTCCGACTGAGTTTGATCTTCTTGAGATGGATCAGTACACAGATATTCATCTTCTTTCTCAGCAAGTGATTGAGACGATCGTGCAATTGCAGGAAGTTGCAGACGATTTGAGCTTAGGATTAGACGACACAGAGCAGAATGCTAGAAATCTCACAAAATCTTCTAAGCAATTGCAGTCGGGATTTACACGCTTAAAGATGCGACCTTTCTCAGAATTAGTCGATCGATTTCCACGGGCTTTACATGACTGGTGTGTTGAATATAGCAAGCAAGCCAAATTAGCAATCTCAGGCGAATCGATTCTGCTCGATCGCAGTGTGCTAGAAACCTTACAAGATCCATTGATGCACCTCCTGCGAAATGCGTTTGATCACGGCATTGAAGCGCCTTTAACTCGCATTGAGCAAGGCAAACCACCCGAAGGCAAAATTGAGATCCAAGCTTCTCAACAAGGCAATCGCACTGTGATTACCGTCCGAGATGATGGAGAAGGGATTGCGATCGCAAAAATTCGCGATCGTGCGGCTCAGATTGGGTTAGATCCTGCTCTTTTAGAAGCAGCGAGTGAGACAGAGTTACTGTCTTTGATTTTTGAACCTGGGTTTAGCACGAGCGATCAGGTGACTGAGCTTTCAGGTCGCGGAGTGGGGATGGATGTCGTTCGCACGCATTTACAACAAATCCGAGGCGAGATTACGATTAGTACTGAAGTTGGCGTGGGCACAACCTTTACGCTATCCGTTCCGGTTACACTTTCGACTGTCCGAGTTGTCCTCGCTGAGAGTCATGGAATGCTCTTGGCGATTCCCAGCGATGCGATCGCGGAAGTGACAATTTTTGAGCCGCATTGTGTAATTCAAACAGGACTAGGAGAAGCGATCGACTATCAGGGACAGCCGATCTCTCTGATTCGATTACAGAACCATCTCAGCTTTAACTGTGTCCGGGCAAGACATAGCTATGAAACTCCGCCAATGCTGCAATCTGAGAGTGTGGTGATCATCGAGCAAGGCGGAAAACGGACAGCCCTGCAAGTCGATCGCTGCTGGACAGATCAAGAAGTAACCGTGCGATCGCTGTCGAGCTTTTTGCCGTTGCCGTCTGGATTTAATGGCTGTGCGATTCTAGGAGATGGGCGGGTTGTGCCGTTAGTCAACGTACCAGAATTCTTGCATCAAATTACGACTCCACCGAGCGATCAGCCTTCTCTGCCCAAATTATTGAGTGCTGCCACAAGTGTTGCATTGCCAACGGTTCCAAGTGTGCTAGTCGTCGATGATTCGATCAATGTACGGCGATTTTTGGCTCTCACGCTGTCGCGATCAGGCTATCAAGTCGAAGAGGCAAAAGATGGACAAGATGCGATCGAGCAGTTGGAAGCGGGTTTAGCCGTGCAAGCGATCGTCTGTGACATTGAGATGCCAAGGCTAGATGGATTTGGATTGCTGACGAAGCTCAGAGCAAATCAGAAGTTCAACCATATTCCAGTCACTATGTTGACTTCTCGAAGTGGGGATAAGCATCGACAGTTAGCGAATCAGCTTGGGGCAGCAGCTTATTTCTCAAAGCCTTACAATGAGCAGGTGTTGTTGCAGACGTTGGATCAGTTGATTCATGCGTGAGCACTTGAATCCTTAGGCTGGATTTTGCAGCACTTGAGTTGTGAAAAGCGCTTGTGAATAGGAGTTTTCAGCCGATTGCTAGATCGCGCTTTGAAGCGGCTTAAGGGTCAAGGCGTGAAACACTGCTTCACAAACCACGATATTTATTCACTTAAATCAATGACTCTAGCTCGTTAGTCCGTAGTCGATCGTACTGAAATTCCAGGTCAAGTCACAGCTAATAAGACAGGGGACAATCCATCTTGCGTTCGATCTACTCTCTCTGGAAATTTAATCATGAGTACCACCACGAGCAACCCTCCTATCTCCAACGAAGTTGCTTTGAGAATCGCTTTAGCAGCTAGAGTCTTACCCGAAATCTCAATCGCAGAATTGATTGAAGCCATTCAAGATAGTGTTGGCGAAGATCTCAGCGAAACCTCACTCAGCCGCATTACCGTCACCAACTTAAAAACAGCCTTTGGACAAACTTACGATATTGATGGCGAAGAAGACGGCGAAGATGCGAATGCGGGAGACATTGCTGCATTAAAAGAAGCCGTGCGCATCCTTTGGGGCGCAAAAGATGAAACCGAGGGACTTCCCCCAATCGAACCCTACCAAGAAGGCGAGATGCCCCAGTCCGTCCGGATTGCTGTCGCCTCAAACAATCGCGAACGGCTCGACGGTCATTTTGGGTCTTGTTTGCGCTACTTGATCTATCAGCTTTCGGCAACGGATTTGAAACTGGTCGATATTCGATCGGCATTAGAAGCAGATCTGTCAGACGATCGCAATCGGTTTCGACTGAATTTGATTCGAGATTGCCATGTGGTGTACATTGTCTCAATCGGCGGACCTGCGGCGGCAAAGGTCGTTCAAGCGAGTATCTATCCGATGAAAATTCTAGAAGGTGGAGAAGCAAGAGCAATTCTAACTGACCTCCAAAAAGTGATTGCAACAGCGCCACCCCCCTGGATGGCAAAAGTACTAGGCATCGCAGAGAGCAATCGCGTGAAGAACTACAAAGCGACTGAAGCCCTGTAAAACAATTGCACTTGGGTGGTTTCTAGCTGCCCAAGTTGACCATCTTGCGAACAGATATCGGAACCTCGATCGTCAATTCAGTCCCTTTACTGACTTCTGATACGCAAGACAACGAACCCTGGTGTTGTCCAACCACAATTTGATGCGCGATCGACAATCCTAATCCCGTTCCCTGACCAATTGGTTTTGTGGTGAAAAAGGGATCGAAAATTTTAGACAGCACTGACTCTGGAATTCCTTTACCACTATCACGAATTCTTATGATCACAGAGGAAGGTGTCGCCTCCGTTGCAATCCAAATTATCCCTGAGTAAGTCGCATCTTCTAAAGCCTCGATCGCATTGCTCAAAATGCTCAAAAAAACTTGATTGAGTTGCCCCGCATAACATTCAACTTTTGGTAATGGAGGAAAATCTTTAATGACTTGAATCGTTGAACGGCTTTTTGTGTGCTTTAGGCGATGCTGCAATAGTAAAAGCGTATTTTCTAATCCATCTTGTAAATCAACTCGCTTCAATTGTGCTTCATCAAGCCGCGAAAAATTGCGCAGACTGAGTACGATCGCTTGAATTCGATTCGCCCCCTCCTGCATCGAGCCTAGTAACTTTGGCAGATCAATCACAATAAATTCAAAATCGCACTTCTCAATGTACTCCTGAATCTCAGGAATGCTCTTTGAACAATGCTGCTGATAGAGGTCAATCAAGGTCATCAGTTCCGCAAGATACTTTTCAATATGCGTGATATTGCCTGAGATAAACGTTATCGGATTATTGATTTCATGGGCAATTCCTGCCACCATCTGACCTAAGCTTGACATCTTTTCAGTCTGCAACATCTGAGCCTGTGCCATCTGTAAAGTCTTCAGAGCGGCTGATAGCTTTTCGGTTCGTTCATCGACTCGTTGCTCAAGTTCTGCATTCGTCTGCTCAAGTGCAATAAATGAAGCTTGCAATTGCTCGACCATGCTGTTAAACGATCGAGCGAGTGTAGCGAATTCATCAATTCTGGAGATCTGCACCGTTTGATTGAGATCCCCTTGCGCAATGGCAGAGGAAGCTCGATTTAAGCGATGAATCGATCGAGCAATCCAACGGACTTGAAATGATCCCAGGTAAGTTGTAATGACTAAAGCAATGACACAAAGTAAAATCGTCGTCTTTGCATTTTGATTGATCTGCTGAGTAAAGTCAGACTCTGGAATTGCCACGACAACTAACCAATCTAACCCATAGCGATCCTGCCAGGGAGTGACTTGAACGAATGAAGTCTGATGATTCAGCCGTAGTTTCAGGTCTTGTCCGTCTCGGATTTGCTTGAGATCCCCAAACTTTTGAATTAACTGCTGCGTCGCCGCTCGAATGACTGGATTACTGCTTTGTAATCCGTTAATCCGTTGAGGCTCATTGTTCTGAATACTGTAGGTCTTTGCTTCAGTTGAGTTGGCAACGAGTAATCCATCTCGTTCTAAAATAAATACGATCGCAGAGGAACTCGGACGCAATTTACTCTAAAATTCACTAATTCGATGCAGTAAGTAATCGATTCCTACAACACCGATCACCTGATTGCCCTGAATTACAGGATGACTCGACGAAATTGCCAGCACTTTATCATCATTCCAAAAGTAAATGCTCGTCCAAAGAGGTTTTCTCGCTTTGACTGGATCGGTATACCAGACCTCTTTAAGAGGTTCATAGGGAACTTTGTAGGAAGTAAAAGCCGTAGGTTTTCCGTCTTTGATATCGTAGCGGTAGTAAAAGCCTAGATGCGGTGGCTCGATAATATCCATTTGCAGAATGTTTCGATGATCGCGATTAATCCCGATAAACTTGCCCTGCTGATCTGCAAAATTGATAAATGCAAATTCTGGATGCGCTCGCATCTGTTCCCAGAAGTAATGTCCGAGTCTGCGAAGATCTCTTGAGAGTAGCCCACTTTCAATGCTACGTGCATTCACTTGATTAATTTGATGCGGAATTGCAAGGTAGCTATCTAAATGCTGATCCACTCGTTTACTGGATTCGTCGTTGAGTTGGGTTACTAATTGCTCGATCGCAACTTGTCCATGTCGGAGTGATCCATACCCTGTTAGACCAACTGCAAGAAAAATTTGCGTTATGAAGGGCACAACAAGCACTTGACTCAGCGATATTCTTGGAAATCTGCGGAGAATTTTCATCACTTGAATGGGGGCATAGAGTTGCGTTTAGAATACCCTCTAGTCAGGAAAATCTGCTGGATTAGGAGTCGGGCAAATCGCGGTATTTGGGCTGAAGCAACTTTCCCCACTGAGCGTTATAAGGGTGAACTTTGTGCGCTAATTGCTGACCTCTGTACAGAGAGCGACCTTCGTTTGCCCATTGAAAAATACTGCCTTCAAGGTTCTGTACATTCGTAAATCCTTGCTGCTGAAGTTGTTGAGCAACTCGCGCACTACGATATCCAATCGAGCAATACACGACGATCGCTTCATCTTGAGAGAGATCGCGGATCTCTTGCTGAGCCGATTTTAAATGACTCACAGCAAATTCCACGGGAGAGCGTGCGTCAAGCAAAGTAGGCGGTTTTTGGCTAGGATCAGAAAGCCAACGATCGAGGTCTTCAGTTGAAAGTGATCGAACCGTGGGAAACTGAAGCCTGATCCACAATTTGAGCAGGTTAAATAAAATTCTCATCACAAATTAGCCTACAATTCTGCTCGATCGTACCGTTCTCCGCCACGTATCTATGACTGTCTCACGTACTATTTGTCTAGGATTTATTGCCCTGATTCTCGCTGGAACACTCCTGCTAATGCTCCCCATCTCAATCGCAACAGGAGAATGGAACAGCCCTGTCACAGCCTTGTTTACCGCCACTTCAGCCGTCTGTGTAACTGGGTTATCTGTAGTGGATGTGGGTAAGTTTTATTCATTCTGGGGACAGCTTTTTCTCATGCTGTTGGTGCAGATTGGTGGGCTTGGATATATGACAGCGACGACCGTCTTGCTGCTCTTACTGGGCAAACGCTTGGGGTTAAGAGAGAAAATTGCAGTCCAGCAATCACTCGACGTGGCAGGACTGTCAGGATTAGCAGGGCTACTGAGATCGATCATCGCCACGACCTTGTTGTTTGAATTGACAGGGGTTATTTTGCTGATGATTGTCTTTGTCCCACAGTTTCAAGATCAGCCACTCTTAGCCCTCTGGCAGTCGATTTTTCATAGCGTTAATGCGTTTAATAATGCAGGATTCGGCTTATTCTCAGATAACCTAGTTCAGTACGTCACAAATCCAGTGATGAATTTTACTATCTCAGGACTGATTCTATTTGGTGGTATTGGCTATCAAGTGCTGATGGAACTTTACCAATGGCTTCGCAATCGCGTTTTGAGAAATCCCTCTCGCTCAAATTTCTCGCTCAACTTTAGAGTTGCAATGAGTACGACGATCGCATTATTAGTTTTCGGCACGATCGCGTTTTATGCGACCGAATTTCGTAATCCCAATACACTTGGAGCTTTAAGTTTTCCGAACCAGGTCATGGCAGCTTGGTTTCAATCTGTAACGCCTCGAACCGCCGGATTTAACACGATCGACATTACTAAAATGACGACCGCAGGCTTATTCATCACGATCGCACTGATGTTTATCGGTGCGAGTCCCGGTGGAACAGGTGGCGGGATCAAAACCACAACCTTGAGAGTTTTGCTCGACTGCACCAAAGCAGTCTTACAGGGCAAAGAAGTCGTTTTAGGCTCACAGCGGCAAATTCCAGTCGCTCTAATTCTCAAAGCGGTCGGCGTTCTTGTTGGCTCGATCTCGACTGTAATTGGAGCGACGATTCTGATTGCGCTTACAGATCCTCAACTCGATTTTATTCAAATTCTGTTTGAGGTCGTCTCCGCATTTGCAACCGTTGGGTTAACTGCTGTCGGCACTGCTAATTTCTCGATTTCGGGACAATTGCTGATTGTTGCGGTAATGTACATCGGACGGGTTGGTATTCTTCTGCTGATGAGTGCAATTCTGGGCGATCCGAAGCCGAGCTTTGTAAACTATCCTGAAGAAAATTTGCTGGTAGGGTAACATTTTCAAATTATTATGAACAGTTAAGAGTCATATTGAGGAATTTGACGTGAACTTATCGTCCCTGGGCTTCTTTCACAGTTTGCGATCGGACAATCGAAATCGACAATTTGCGGTGATTGGATTGGGTCGATTTGGGCGGGCAGTTTGCGCCACAATGCACAGTTCTGGCTACGAGGTTCTGGCTGCCGATTTTGATAAGTCCAAAGTCGATCAAGCTCTCAACGATCGCATTGTGACCCACGCCCGCCAAATTGACTCGACTCAACCTGCTGCGCTACGAGAAGCAGGAATTTTTGAACAAGATACGGTGATTATTGCGATCGGCAATTACGTTCAAGAAAGTATCATCACCACCATGAACGTCAAAGAAGGCGGCGTGCGCCATGTGGTTGCCAAAGCTTCGTCAGAAATTCACGAAAAACTCTTAAAGAAAGTAGGAGCCGATCACGTCGTCTTTCCAGAGCATGAAATGGGCTGCACTTTAGCTCGATCGTTGACCAAACCTGGAATTTTAGAACGGTTTGAACTCGATCCCGAAAATAGTATTGTTGAACTGATCGTGCCCGAAAGCTTCCACGGAAGAACGATCGCTGAATTGAGACTGCGATCGCACTATGGCTTGAATCTCCTCGCCTTTAGCCACAATGGTAAATTTGTGATTAACCCCGATCCCAATACTTATCTGTCCAAAGGCATCGCGATCGTGGTCATCGGGGCGAATCGCGATATCGATCGTTTGCCAATTTAAACCGCGATCGCAGCACTTTCAGGTTAAATATCGTACATTAAAAAATAAGGTGCATTTCCGTGATTATCCGGGGCTGCATTTTAAGCTTGTGTAAAATAACGCAGCCATCCCTAGAAAAAATTGGGAGATTTTGTTAGAAATACTTATCTCTCTTTGGAACAGTTCGCTTATTCTTCTCAAGAGTGCGCTTTCAGCGTTCTCATCTGGATTACGGGGGCATTTACCAAAAACTCCGTCTTCCTGTAAGGTCTGTGTGTATGCCAAAACGTCCTCCTGGTTTGATCCGCCCTAGATCAACCGTCTGCTTAGCCAGCGTTACAAAATCGGCTTCCTGTTCAGTCTCTGCCGATACTCAAGGCATCACGGCTGAACCTGCTCCAAAACACGCTTTAAAGCGATCGTTTACGTTAATCACCCTTGGAATAACAGGGGGATGGCTTTTTAGCAATCTGTGGCTTCCGGCTCGCGCTGCCACCATGATTAATAATTCAGGACTTGAATTCGATCAAGATACAACGCTTGATTCTAATTTTGTCGAGTCTCACGGTGCGTATCAATCGACATTTGGAGTTTTAGATCTCACGACGAGAAAGAAAACGCCGTTGATCACCGAAACAAAACCGTCTGATAACGCAGAATCGATTTTTAAGCCTTCGAGTCGCCGTAGTCATATAGGGACAGATGTTGACTTTCAGGGAACACCAGGAAATGCAGTTGCCAATCCCACTGCCCAATTTACGTTTAAGGCAAACAAAAGATATGTTTTGTACTTAGAATCTAGCTTTAATGGTCGTCCGACAGGCATTCTTTACTCAAGCGACGTTCTCAATCCAAATCGGGAACAGCAAGTCAAATTTGCTGGGGCGGCGACTGACCTCTGCACCAGTGGAGTTATGGTGAACTGGGATGATACAGGCTCCAAGCTTGTTCGCAACCGCAAGCAACAGGATCGCGATTTTGACGATTTTATCGTGCAGTTGAAAGGAACGACCTGTGCGATCGGAGGAGGAGAACTTCCGCCAATCGTCTCGCAGGTTCCGCCCCCTCCCTCTGTCGGCAAATTGCCTCCTCAAACTGCGAGAGGTCGCTTTCCTTGGGCAGCTTTACTACCGTTTGGAGCAATCCCCTTTATTAGAAGCGGCGGCGGCAGTCGCTCGAATCCTCCAACATTGATTGGCGGTGGTGGTAGTATTCCTCCAACATTGATTGGTGGCGGCGGTAGTACTCCTCCAACCAACAAGCCTCCAAAGGAAGCCGTTCCAGAACCCATCACGATGTTGGGAACCGGAAGCGCGATCGCATTTGGCGCATTAATGCAACGGCGCAGAAAACGGAAACGCTAGAAGGTCACAGGAGACGATCGCAGCGATCGTCTCTACCGTATGGGTTCAGCAGGATAGTTTTTTTGCCACCACTGAATCCATTCTGTCCAGGCTTGATCGAGGTCTTGCTCAGTTTTAGCAGGTGTATTTGCGTCGATCGGTAAAGAGATTTTTGTCCAAAGACAGCGAATATCTCTCAGCGGCTTCTGCCCAATAAACCAAGGCAAAAATCGCTGCCCCAAAAGAGCGGGTTGGTTTTGTGCGCCTCGCAATTCGCCATCGCTGATCGTAGTTTCAAGCGTTGGAGGAATGCAAGCTGAAAAGTAAAGTCGATTTGCTTGCTGATAGACAAATCGAGTCCCGACTTGCGATCGCTCTGTATTCCAATCCAGTTTTTGAGCATTAATCGTCAAATCGCGCAGAATGTCCGAAACGTTCGTATAAGTTGCAATGAAGTAACGCATTTCGATCTCTAGCGGGCGACCATTGCGAAGATAGCGATATTGCTTTCCCGATATCGTTAAATCATCCAACGCTGTTGCGAGAGAGGGTGTGTAGCGCTTCTGAATCGCGATCGGGGTCGCCTTGACAAATTCCCAACGAGAGAGCGGAATCGCTTCTGGAAAGGTATAACTCGGTTGAGGTGGCTTTTCGATCGGCGTAACTAGAAGTTTTAGTAGCACTAAACTACTACTTGCGAGCGCTGCCGCTAGCCAATAATTCCGCACAGTTGTCCAAGTCTTCATACCTGCACCTCGTCATTCTCAGTTGCTCGATCGGCTTGTTCGAGCAAGAAGTAGCACAGCAAGCCGAACAACGCGACGGAGATCATCGAGAAAATCAGTGACCCTGTGCCTAAGTGCCAGTAGTCAAAGGCTTCTCGTTGATTTTGAGCAAACAGCACTGCCATCAGCGCGACTCGGACACAGTTGACGATAAATGCGATCAGCATTCCAGCTAAGGGCACAAACAGCGATCGAATTAACCCGATCGGAAACAACATAATGAATAAGAACCCTAGCGATAAATGCTGCCAAATTAGCTGAATCCCAGAGCATCCGGGGTAAACTTCTACACTTCCCGTCGGCAAATGCAGTAAGACACCTTCTTGCACGACTCGAAATCCGGTATACCAGAGCAAATTGCTGCTGAAATCTGCGGTCAATTGTGAAATATCAATCTGTGCGAGAAGTGTCGTCGTTGGAATCGTCATCCAGGCTAAAACGAGCAGTTCACGCCAGTATCGTCTCAGTGCAAAGCCAGAGGCAAGCAATGCAATACCGAGTCCCGACACGAGCGGCGCAAATCTGAGAAAAGAATCGTATTCAGAAACAGCGAGGCTTCTGAGCAAAACCCAAGCGACACAAGCTAGCCCGATCGTACTAGCAGCGGGAGTACTTTCAAGTCTCAAACTTTCATGTCTGCGCCAAACTAAGAACCAGGTTGCAGCCCAGCAGATGAGCGCCGCTTCTAAAAATTGTCCATGATGCCCACTCTTCCAAATCAGTTGAAGATGTATGGCAGTGAGGGCTGTGCTGATTGCCAGCAGAAGGTAGGGGGGATTGAAGAACCCATTCATGAACAGTAATTTTGTCAAAGCATTTTAGGCAGTTTGGAGTTAGATTACTAGATTTTTCCAGGAATTTCGAGTCCATCAGGATAGATTTTTTCTTCTTTTAATACCAGGTTGATGCCGAATGCTGATTTTCTGCCCAAAAATTAGGCACAATCTCACAGAAGAAGATTTGAATTTTTAACTCTTCTGAAAAACGATTTGACCGATTTACTGGCACTCAAATTCCCTCTGCGACTATCTAATATTCCAGCGTCGTCGCCAGTTTGAGGTAGATTCGACCTGACTCGATCGCTGTTCTAACTCATGTCGTGCCAAAATTTCTGTGGCTGAATCTTGTAAGGTGCGATCGCGATAGGGAATCGCAGCCCGAGTATGCAAATGTTCCTGCTCCATCTGAGATAGAGGATGCAATGTTTCATCTCTCCAAGCCGCGATCGTGCCCTGCGACCATTCATGCGGTAAATGCACTTCTCTGAGGGGAATTGTGCCAATTTTCAACCCTACTGCAACGAGAGCCGTCCGTACAGAAGCCGATCGAGAATAAGTTGCAAGCTTCCCGGTCGGGGCGAGACAGTTAGAGACAAGCTGAAAAAACTCGATCGTCCAAAGTTGTGGACATTTACGAGGAGAAAATGGATCAAAGAAAATTGCATCTGCATCGAATCGAGATAACTGCTGAATCGTTTGCCTTGCATCTCCGATCAGAAGTTTTGCCTGGACATGACTTTGATGACATTCATGCTGATTAGCAAGTACCTTGAGAAGGGTCTGA
>JALOOO010000142.1 GCA_025454375.1 Leptolyngbya sp. Prado105
TCTTCAACTAATAACACTGGTATAAAGTGAGCTAGTTTTCGCCAGGCTTACTTAAATGAGAAACATTCCTTTGAGGAATTCAGATTGTCTTTTTATGTATCTTTAGTTTGTTCTGTGAACAGACTTGCTGCTTTAAGTTATTACAAAAGTTAGCGAGAGTGAATACTGTAGTGGTGTATTTTGGCGCCGGCTCACAAACCAGCGAAGCGACATGGACACATTCACGGTCACGGCATTTTGAATAGCGGAAGTGTCGTTGCTCAGTCGCGATTGCAATTCCCCGGATTGATTGCGATCGAAGAATTCAATCACGATGTGATCGGACTTGTCCGGGTGAATCCGAATATGCAATCCGCCCGCGACTCCCAAGGTTGGCACCACCGATCGCGCAACTGGGATCGCAGTCGCTTCAAGATTTTGAATATTGATCCCGACCGACATCAATCCAGCAATCATCGATCGAGAAACCATGCGCGAGATTGTTCTTTGATCGCGTGAGACGGTGACTTGCGATCCCGGCTTTAAGGTCGAACCGTAAGCTGCGCCCAGTTTGACAGCAAACTCTGGAATCACATCGACATTGGCTAACCCAGAAACGCCTCGCTGACCGAATAAATTTCGATGTGCCGTATAGCCCCAGATCAAATTCGTATTCAGCGTCGCTCCCGCTTCCACACTTTTACTCGGCCAAACTCGCACATTTGGGCTAATCAGCGCCTCTTCTCCCACCGTTGATAAAGGTCCGACGACTGCGCCTTCTAACACATGCGATCGCCGATCGATTCTCGCCCCGCGTGCAATCACACAAGCGCGTAGATGCACCTCATCCCCAATCATTGCGCCATTCCAAATGATGGGACGCTTTAAATCTGCTTCTCCGCCGATTGTCACGTTATCCCCGATCGCGGTTCCTGCTTCAATCGTCACGCGCGACCCGATTCGACAGTTATTGCCAATGATCACAGGCGTTTCAATTCTGGCAGAGGGATCAATGTAGGTATTCTCTCCGATCCATAATCCGGGAGCGCGCTCTGTATAGGCAAACTCCAATTTCACCTTGCGCGAAAGTCCCGCATACTGCGCTTCACGATAGGCATCTAGATGTCCCACATCGCACCAATATCCGTCTGCGACGTAGCCATACATCGGTTCGCCCTTTTCGAGCAGCAGGGGAAAGAGATCTTTTGAGAAATCGGCCTCTTCGTTTTCGGGCAAATACTTCAACACTTCCGGTTCGAGAATATAAATCCCGGTATTCACCGTATCCGAGAAAATTTCGCTACTCGAAGGCTTCTCTAAGAACCGCTTAATATTGCCCTGATCATCAGTGATCACTACGCCAAATTCGATCGGATTGGGCACACGGGTGAGAACTAAGGTTGCCTTTGATCCCTTGCGATAATGAAACTCGATCGCAGCACTGAGATCAAAATCAGTCACACTATCGCCGCTAATCACCAGAAACGTATCATCGAGCAATTCTGCAATATTTTTCACGCAGCCTGCGGTTCCAAGCGGCTGATCTTCCTCGACGGCATAAGTCATCTGCACGCCAAACTCGCTGCCATCCTGGAAATAATCGCGCATCACATCCGGCAAATAATGCAGCGTCGCGATGACTTCTCGGATTTGGTGTCGTTTGAGCAGGTCAATAATATGCTCTGCGATTGGACGATTCAGAATTGGAACCATTGGTTTTGGCAAATCACAAGTGAGCGGTCGGAGTCGAGTTCCCGATCCGCCTGCCATTAGCACCGCTCGCATAGAGTCTCCCTCATTGAGTAATCGATCGCGCCTTTCCTTAATTTGACAGTGCTAGCTTTTTTCGGGAGCAAACCTCACAATTATTAGCAATTATGAGAGTGTATACCTCAAGCAGAAATACCTGCTACGGCTAAATTCTCGCCGACTTCTAATTTCGATTGCTAGAATTTTGACATTACGAATTCGATTGAGGTTTTTGGAATGAAACTCTTGCTATTTTTCGCATTGGCGGTTTATGTTGTGGGCGTTTATCGCTTTTGGAAGGGGTTTCGCCGCACGAACTTCAGCCAGGGCAAGATTTATTTAGCATTGCTGTGGCCCGCCTTAGTGTTTAATCGTTCTTATCGTCAAAATTTTACTCGTGCATTGAAAGGTTAACCCAAATTGAGCGTACAGGATTGGAGTCCACAGATTGTTGCGATCGCCGATCGCTTTAATCGAGAGTATCGGGGAGAGTCGTTTGATCTGCCCGCTGAAGTTGAAGCGATGCCGATTTTTCACGATCGGGTGGCGGGAACGCTGCAAGCGAAGGTCACCTCTCCATTTTGGCAATTGGCTCAGCCGCAAAAGAATCAACGCTGCTTAGACATTGGCTGCGGCGTTGGTTTTTTTGTGTATAACTGGCGAGATTGGAATGCCTACTATTCAGGGCAGGACGTGAGTAAAGTCGCCTGTGATGCGATGAATACCCGTGCGCCGCAGTTAAACTCAAAGCTCTTTCGGGGTGTGAAAGTTGGAGCAGCACATCAGTTGGACTATGACGCGGATCAGTTTGATCTCGTCATTGCGACGGGGGTGAGTTGTTATTGCGATCTTGAGTACTGGAGTTTGGTCTTATCTGAAGCGAAGCGAGTTCTCAAACCGGGCGGCGTTTTTGTCTTCGATGTGCTTAATCCGGATGCAGAACTGGCTGAGAGTTGGGCAATTTTGGAGACGTATCTAGGAACAGAGGTTTTTTTAGAATCGTTAGAAGATTGGAAGAAATTGATTCAGTCTGAAGGTGGCAAGATTGCGAAGATGCTCCCTGGAGAGCTATTTCAGTTGTATAAGGTCACGTTCTAGTCAAAAAATTATGTCTCGACCCATCCTCACCTTTGGGAGCATCAACATGGATCTCGTTGCCCGAGTTCCAAAGCTGCCAAAGCCCGGAGAAACCTTAACGGGCTATTCCTTCACAACTGTCCCAGGCGGCAAAGGTGCAAATCAAGCGGTCGCGGTCGCAAAACTGGGGGGCGCTAGTCAGATGATCGGGCGAGTTGGAAACGACGCATTTGGACAAGAATTACGAACAAGCTTAGAAACGGCTGGAGTCGAAATCGATCGTGTCGCGATTGATCACTCAGCCCCTTCCGGAGTTGCAATGATTGCAGTAGACAATCAAGGTGAAAATCACATCATCGTGATTCCGGGCACAAATCACAAAGTCGATCACGCTGATCTCGATCGCTTAACGCTGACCCGTGCATCGATCTTGCTGCTGCAACTTGAAATTCCCTGTTCGATCGTTCAAGCGGCGGCAAAAACTGCAAAAACAATGGGATCAACCGTGATTCTCGATCCCGCTCCTGCACCCGCAGCTTTCCCGGATGAACTGTATCGCGATATCGATATTTTGACTCCAAACACGACAGAAGCAGAACAACTTGTGGGCTTTGCAATTCAGCATTTAGCGGATGCTGAACGCGCTGCCGAAGTGCTGCAAACCAAAGGCACAAAGATAGTCATTATCAAGATGGGCGCTCAAGGTGCATACTGTGCAACGCAATACGATCGCTTTTTTACCCCTGCTTTTTTAGTCAACGCGATCGATACTGTTGCGGCTGGAGATGCGTTTAATGCAGGCTTAGCAGTTGCATTGGCAGAAGGACATCCCATTCGAGAAGCGGTTCGGTGGGGAGCAGCATCGGGGGCTTTATCTACGACAAAAACAGGCGCGCAATCTTCACTGTGCGATCGAGCAACTTTTGATACCTTTTTACTCAGTCAAACAAAACCCTGAGCCGAATGCAACTCAGGGCAAGACTTCTAATCAAGAGAGAGGAGAGTCGTTTAACTAAAGATTACCGAGATTATCTCAGTAGAGGCTCCTACCTGAGAGGGACAGACTTAGTTTTCTATCCAAAGGTGGAAGTGATAGCCTATCCTAAGAAATAGATTGAAGCTTGTCTTCAAATCGAGAAATCCTTTGAAAAGTTCAGTTCTCGCAGGCTTGCCTTATATGCCAACTTTCTCGCAGATTGATATCCTAATCGTCGATGATGATCCAGATACTCGCGACTTACTTCAATTTATGCTGGAAGATGAAGGCGCGATCGTCAGTGTTGCTCATAATGCTAAAGCCGCACTGTCTCTGCTCGAAAAGCAACTTCCAAGGTTATTAGTCAGTGATGTGGCGATGCCTGAGATGGATGGGTTTGAACTGATTGGGCGGGTGCGAGAACTTCCCCAGGGAGATTTGCTACCTGCAATCGCATTGACTGCCTATGCTCGTGATGAAGATCGACAGCAAGCGCTCGATTGTGGGTTCAATGATTACCTGACAAAGCCGATCGATCCAATTGAACTCGTCCGCGTTGTTCGACAATATTGCACCAATCTATAGAGACGTTTCATCAAAGCGTCTCGCGCTTAGCTAGAAATAACGGAATCGCTCAACTCACCATAAGAACGATCGCACTGCAAGAAGTCTATTGATCAAAGGCTTGAACCCGGAACTTCACGAATTACAGCCTGATTTCGTCCAGTTTGCTTCGCTTCGTAGAGACCTGCATCCGCAATTTCTAACCAAGCTTTTGGTGTGATTGTCGAAGAAGGAATGATACTCGAAACACCAAGACTTAATGTGACAAAAGGCGAAACCTTCGACCCTTTATGCTCAAGCTGCATCGCTTCAATCTCGGCTCGAATTCGCTGTGCTACTGCCATCGCTCCGGCTGTATTTGTATTCGGCAGCAGTACGATAAATTCTTCTCCGCCATAGCGTGCCGCGATATCAAACGATCGCTTGACCGATCGCTTTAATGCCATGCCTACTTTTTTCAGGCACTCATCCCCATTTGCGTGCCCATAAGTATCGTTGTAAAACTTGAAGTAATCGACATCACACAGGATTACACCAATCGGAGATTGCGATCGCCAAGCCTTTTCCCATTCCAGTTCTAAGGCTTCATCAAACGATCGCCGATTTGCAAGCTGGGTCAGTCCATCTTGATTAGACAGGATGCTCAAGCGCTGCGCCTCGGTCGTCATCCCAATCAGGGCAGCAAGCACGATCGCTAATCCACTCGGTACGACCGGAATCCACCATCCTAGAATGAGCAATCCATAACTCATTCCCGAAAAACTGAGAATCAAAAATCCTATCCAACCCAGTTTATGAAAGTGCGAGCCTCGCTGCGCTCCCAGCCATGCACTTCCAACCGTCACCCCCAAAATTAACACCCACTCCACCCACTCTGGCAACGTCTGAATCAACACTCGACGATCGAGAACAGCACTGATGATTTGGCTTGCAAGATTCGCATGTAGCTCAACGCCCGACATCGGCTGAGGACTAGAACCAGAAGCACTACTATAGGACGTAAAAAACGAGTCAGATGCACCAGCCGACACATCCCCAATCAACACCAGACGATTGTGAAATAACTGAGGCGGAATTTTGCCCTGCATCACATCCCAGGCTGAAACCATGCGAAATTTTCCTTTCTCGCCGCGAGGATTGAGCAAAATTTGATAGCCGCCTGCATCTGCATTGAGATAGCCGCCTGCATTGGGAGTAAAGGGGTGAAAGGAGGTTTGCCCCAATTGAAGCAGCGTATCATTGGAGTCAGGAAAGATTCCTTGAGTAGCAAGATACTCGAGTGCCAGTCGGAATCCTAAGCCCTCGATCGGTTGGTCGGTCGAGGGAAAGAGAAACCCGCGTCGAACTCGCCCATCGACATCTGCAATCACATCGCTTGCCGCAATCTGTCCCGCATCCGCTAAAACTGAGTTGCCTGCTACCGTTTCACCTTGCTGATCGCCGACGACTTTTGCAATGCCAATCAGATTTGGAGTCGTCTCAAACAGGTTCAGCAAGCGACTGTGACCTGGCTCGGTTGAAAGGTTGCGGTAGAGATCTAATCCAATCACATGCGGTTGCTGTGCGCGAACCCGTTGAATGACCGCAGCAACTGCCGCATCGGAGATCTGAGAGGTATTGAGTTTCTGAAGATCGGCTTCGCTAAATCCGACGAGGATAATGCGATCGTCACGCGGTTCAATCGGTCGGAGTTGAATGAAGCGATCGAAAGCGGCAAGTTCTGTCAGTTGCAAAATTCCCAGAGTCCGCACGGCAAAGATACAACTTGCGGTCGCCACACTCGATAAGAACGCACCACGATATCGAGACAGCCATCTCTGTCCCTGCAATTTCAATTGATATACGACCTCAGAACCCATAGCAAGCAGGCAGCATAAACATGAAGGTGCGGGCAAGACGAGTATTTTTAGTTAGCCCAAATTTAGATAGATCTGACCGTTTGATTGAACACAGAACTGTCGATTACTAAGGCAAGCACTATTCAGATTGCCCTATGAATTTTCTGCTACGCACCACAATTTTTCTAATCGGTTTGGGATGCCTTTCTGCAAAAGGTTTTGCCCAATCGATCGTGCCCGTCGCGGATGGAACAGGCACGATCGTGATGCCTCAAAGCAACCAACTTCAAATTCGAGGAGGAACTGCTGCGGGTTCAAATTTGTTTCATCGCTTCGATCGCTTTAATTTAGATGCGAATGAGACGGCAACTTTCTTTGCCAATCCGGTGATTCAGAATATCTTTGCTCGGGTGACGGGTGGCGAAGTGTCTCGAATCAACGGATTGCTTCAAGTCAGTGGTAATGCCAATCTGCTGTTGATCAATCCAGCGGGAATTTTGTTTGGAGCGACGGCACGCTTAGATATTCCCGCTGCATTTACCGCAACAACGGCACAACGAATTGGCATCGGGAACAGTGAACTGAATGCGATCGGGATAAATGACTATGCCGCTTTGACTGGAATTCCTTCAAGTTTTGAATCGATGACGGGCGGGATTTTTAATGCTGGAAATTTGGCAGCAGGTCAGTCGCTTTCTCTATTTGGGGGGACGGTGCTGAATCTGGGTCGCTTGAGCGCTCAGACGGTCTCGATTGCGGCAATTCCGCATCTGCGAGTCACGCCTCAAGGCAGTTTACTCAGTCTCGATTTACCCAATTCTGCTCTAACATCCAAGACATTGCCAGAGCTTCTAACCGGAGGAGAATTACAAAACGCAACGCAAGCTACAATCCAAGATGGAATCCCAACCCTGACACAAATCGGAACCGCGATCGTCAGTGGTGAGATTTCAAGCCCAACTCTGCAAATTGCGGGCGAGCGAATTGGTTTAATCGATGCAAATTTAACCGGAGAAACGATCCGAATTGGAGGAGATCGACAGGGGATGGGAGATTTCGCGCGATCGCAGTTTTTGTTTGGCAATGTGGGAACGCAGATTCAGGGCAATCGTGTGATTCTCTGGTCAGATCAAGCGACTCGTTTTTCTGGAACTATTACGGCTCAAAATCAAGGATTTATTGAAACGTCAGGCAAACAGTTTCTCGATGTCTCAGAAGCTAAAATCAATGCGGGAGGCGGAACCTGGCTACTTGATCCCTCTGATATCAACATTGTCACAGGCGGAACAGGGACTCTAGCAGCAGGGGTTTTCGATCCGCCTGGAGCCGTTTCGACCCTTGATCCTGCGACGATTGCAAGCGCCATCGACAATGGAACCAATGTCGTCATTACTACGGCAAATGGGACAGGTGGAAATGGCGACATTTTACTCAGTAACACGATTAGCCAAACCGGAGCCTCAACGGCATCGCTCACGCTCACGAGTCGAAGATTCTTGCGGACAAATGCCTCTCAAATTGACCTCAATAGTACAGGGGGCATTACGTTTAATCTCAATCAAGTCAATTCTGAAGCGACTCCTCCTGCGGTTTCAATTCAGAATGCAATTGGAGCTATTCGAGCGGTCAATGGGTCGCGTCAAATCAATCTAGGAGCCGGAACCTATCAAGGAAATGGAACGCGGATTCTTGTGGATAAGCTCATTAACATTCGAGGAAGTGGGCAAAACAATACGACGATCGATGCAAGAAACTTAGCCCGAGTCTTTCTCGTGACTCCTGGCACGACAGCCACGATCGAGGATGTGCAAATTACTAACGGAGTTTCGCCTGAAGGAGAGTCAGGCGGTGGAATTCTCAACTTAGGTCGGCTGACTCTAAACAATGTTTGGATTAATCAGAATCGTGCGAACCTAAACGGCGGGGGGATTTCAACTTTTGGTAGTAATTCAAATCTTACGATTAGTAACTCACGAATTACGAACAACCAGGCAGAATTCGGCGGCGGAATTTCTGCAACAACCAATGCAACGACTACCGTTACGAATAGCCAAATTCTCAATAATGCGGCAACTCAAGGGGGCGGCGGTATTGAGAATACAGATGGAAGTCGCCTCACCTTGCTCAATACCAGTGTGAACAACAATAAAGCGACCTATGCTGGAGGAATGACCTTATTTCGGACGGGCGATGTGATCGTCAATGGAAGTAATTTTATTGGCAATTTTGCATCAACCTATGGGGGAGCTATCGCGAACGATAGCAACTTAGGAGCCGTCACGATCAGTCAAGGGACCCTTTTAAATAACCAGGCAGAAGAAGGCGGAGGCATTCGCAATTTTGGGACGCTCTCTGTTGATCGTCTTCTGTTTGATGCCAACTCAGCAAAGTTTGCAGGGGGAAGCATTCGCAATAGTGGCACGCTCACCGTTGATGCCACAACTTTTAGGAACGGAGTTGCAGCCTATGGCGGTGGTCTTTCAAATCTTCTAAGTGGGACAATTCAGGTCAATGGAAGCGCGTTTGAAGATAATGTTGCAACTGTGAATGGCGGCGCGATCGTGAATGATGGCAATGCGACAATCAGCCAAACTAGATTGGAGAATAATCTTGCCAATAGTCTCGGAGGTGCGATCGCGAATACAGGGAATCTCACAGTTACGAATAACAATTTTGTCAGGAATTCGACGAGCAATAATGCTGGAAGTGCAGGGGGTGCGATCTCCAGTTTTGTTGATTCTGGCGGCAGTTCTACACCTCAAGTCTCAATTTCTAATAGTAACTTTGCTCAAAATCGCTCTTATAGTGGCGGTGCGATTAGTACCTCACCTGAATCCCGTCTGAGTGTACACTTCACTGCTTTGAGTCAGAATACGGCATTCGATTTAGGCGGTGCAATTTTTAGTGCTGGGACAACTGATATTACAAGTGCGTCACTGAGTCAGAATACTGCAATCGGAACAGTCAACTCTGGCGGCGGTGCAATCTACGCAGGTAGAGCGAGCAGTCTGAATATTTCAAATAGTGCGCTTCTAAACAATCGCGCGTCTACTGGGGGGGCGATCGATAGTACTTTTCCAAACTCAATTACGATCGGGGCTAGCCTGATTCAAGGGAACCGCTCAGATGGAGAAGCAGGTGCGATTCTCAGCGATCGCAATTCAACGCTGACGATTACGAGTAGCCAAATCCTCGACAATCGATCTGCTGGAGATGCGGGCGCACTCTACATTAGCGGGCAAGGCAGAATCGAGAATACTACAATTAGCAATAACACTAGCTCCAATGGGAATGGTGGTGGAATTTACACGATCGGGAATGTGAATCTGATCAATAGTCGTCTGATTGGCAATTCAGCTTCGAGTGGCAGCGGATTCTATCTTGGTTCAGGAGCAATCGGAGATGCTAGAACCGCAACTATCATTGGAACGACGATCGCGAACAATACGAGTACTGGGAATGCGGGTGGCATTTTTAGCAATGGAGTGTTGAATCTATCAAACTCGACTGTTTCTGGCAATACAGGCGGGCTATCCGTTCACAGTGGAACAACCGCGATTCAAAGTGCCACGATCGCGAACAATCAGTCCATTGGAATTTTTAATCTGGCTGGAGCGGTTAGCTTACGAAACACAATTGTGGCTGAAAATTTTGGATTCTCTGATGTTTCGGGTCTTTTCAGTGATCTAGGAAATAACTTAATTGGTATCAGTGATGGTAGTAGGGGATTTACTACGAGTCCTTTAATCGGGACGCGATCGACTCCGATCATTCCAGGTCTAGCTCCTCTCGCAAATCATCATAGTAGCTTCACCGAAACTCACGCGCTTCTCTCTACAAGTCCAGCAATTAATGCAGGTAACAATGCGAATGTAGCCTTACTAGATCAAATCGGTCAGAATCGGATTCAAAATAGCACGATCGATATCGGGGCTTTCGAGTCTCCTTTCCTGCCCTTTGTGCCCCCGATTGCTCCAACTCCTCCGACTGCTCTAACTCCTCCGATTGCTCCAACTCCTCCGACTGCTCCAACTCCTCCGACTGCTCCAACTCCGCCAGCAGTTCAACCTGCTAAACAATCGAATGTCCCACGGAATCAATCCAGTACCGAACTGATAACCGTCGTCGATTTAGAGCAATCGCTGTCGAGCGAATATGCGGAGTTTTATAACTTCAAACCTCCTAAAACGGTTACGATACAGGAGATTCAAGACACACTGACCCAAGTGCAGCAACAGAAGAAAACTCGATCGGCAATTATCTACAGTATCTTTGTGCCGAGCGTGATTACTTCTGCTCCAGAATCAGGAGAAGTGTTGATTGATCAATCTGAACCGATTACTCCCTTAATGCGATCGCAGTTAAAACGAGACGACGATCGACTGGATCTGATCCTAGTAACAGCAAAAGGCAAAGCCGTTCGATATTCCACACAAGCGACTCGCGCCCAAATTGCTCAACAAGCAAAATTGTATCGCCTCGCAGTCTCAGATATTGAAGATGACCTCAGCTATGTTGCACTATCTAAACAGCTTTACAGTTGGCTTGTAGAACCGCTAGAAGCAGAACTACAGCGGCAAGGGATTCAAGGCTTGATCTATTGCTTAGACGAAGGCTTGCGGACTGTTCCGATTGCAGCAATGTCGAATGATCGAGGACTTGTGATCGATCGCTACACAGTCTCTGTGATTCCCAGCGTTACTTTACTCAACCGCGAACTTCACTCCTTAAAAGATCAAAATGTTCTTGCCATGGGAGCAGATTCGTTTCAAAACCTCGACCCGCTGCCTGCTGTTGCGACTGAGCTAGAGCTTGTGACGGAACATTTTTGGCAAGGAAGGCGGTTTCTCAATCAAAATTTCACCCTCGATCGATTATTGCAAGAGAAGCGTCAAGCCGGAATCGTCCATTTAGCAACTCACGCAAAATTCAAAGCAGGAACCCCCGAACAGTCTTTTATTCAGCTTTGGGATCGCCCAATTAAACTTAACGAAATGACCTCGATCTCTTGGGCAAAGCCGCCGCTGTATCTTCTCGTGTTAAGTGCTTGTGAAACTGCGATCGATAGCACTGATGCTGAACTTGGATTTACTGGACTCGCAGCAGCAACAGGCGTGCATTCGGTCATGGGAAGTCTCTGGGAAGTCTCTGATATCGGAACCCTAGCCTTGATGAGCGAGTTTTACATTCAACTCCAACAAGCTCCCACTCGTGCCGAAGCATTGCGCCGCGCTCAGGTCGCTCTCCGTAATGGTACGGTACGAGTCGAAAACGGCACACTAATTACCAGTAAATCTCGGATTGCTTTACCTTACTTAGCAGAAAGTGCTGAAACGATATCTTTCCAACATCCCTTCTATTGGTCAGCTTTTACTTTAGTGGGCAATCCCTGGTAAAACTCTCCGGATTCGACATTTCTCTTTTGTAGATGTATGTATCAGTTAACACTTGAGCTTTCCTGAATCCCCTTGGGTCAGCATCAGATTTTCCTACCCTCAAACAATCTAACAATCGCCCCCACTCTCTGCCTCTACTCCGGGTAAACTGCGGGGCGATTGTTTTCTTCGCTGTCGCGTCTTTTACTACTCAGAATTTGATTATGTCTAAGCTGCTGTCTGTCTCTATCGCCATTGCGACACTCGCCTTCACCACCTTGCCTGCTTTTGCTAATCCACCCCAACCTCGCCCAACTCAAACGTCACGAGTGCGCTGGACACCCAATCCAAGAATGGGCAGCGCTCAAAGAACATTGTCCGGCGGCAGACGAGGACAAGCGATGGCTCAATGCAATGCAAGCCAAACGATTAAACCGACTACACTGACTTTACTTGTTCCTAAAACCAACCAGGGCTTAACGACGATCGAGGAGAATCCGACCTTTTTTCTATATACCGAAACAGAGCAACCCACAACCGCTCAGTTTATTCTCTCTGACCCCAGCACAGCAGAACCTGTTTTTACCCAGACGATTAAAATCGATCGCACTGGCATTTCCCAACTTACTCCTCCTGTCCCACTCAAAGCAGGAACCCGCTACCGTTGGACTGTTCTCCTCGCCTGCAACACCGGAACCCCAAAAGAAATCATTGCCCGCAGCTTTGTGGAACGGATTGAGAATGCTGAGCTACAGCGACAGACCCGCACCCTCTCCGACCTCGATCAATCCGCGACCTTTGCCCAACAAGGCATCTGGTTTGATGCAATCGGATCGTTAATGAAGGCTGCTGAAAAAGACCCTCAGAATCTGCAAATCAAATCAGAACTGCGATCTCTCTTAGCTCAAGTCGGACGACCCTCGATCGAAGTCGCTCAAGTGATCCAAACCCTGTTTGGTTCTTAGCGTTTGGTTCATAGAGTTTGGTGTAGTTTAGCAACAAACTATTAAGAATCATCCTCTGAAAAATCATGCTCCAGCCGCGCCTGCAAAGGGTTTGCGGCTTTTTTAATCCAATGGCGATCGCGTTACACATCACGAAGCAACCGCCTATGCGCTCAGTAACTTTGAGACAATGCTAGAGCAATCTCGACATCACTTCACGCTTCATGAAATTAGCCTATTGGATGTACGCGGGACCCGCGCATATTGGCACTCTCCGCATTGCCACCTCTTTTAAGAATGTCCATGCCATCATGCACGCTCCGCTTGGCGATGATTATTTCAATGTCATGCGATCGATGCTAGAACGAGAGCGCGACTATACTCCAGTGACAACGAGTGTGGTCGATCGACATGTTCTCGCGCGTGGCTCTCAAGAAAAAGTCGTCGATAATATTACCCGCAAAGATGCTGAAGAACATCCCGATCTAATCGTGCTAACTCCGACCTGTACTTCGAGTATTTTGCAGGAAGATTTGCAAAATTTTGTCGAGCGGGCACAGCTTGAAGCCAAAGGCGATGTGATGTTAGCCGATGTGAATCACTATCGCGTCAATGAGCTACAAGCCGCCGATCGTACTTTGCAGCAGATTGTGCAGTTCTACATTGCAAAAGCCCGCAAGCAAGGCAATTTAGTCACGGAGAAAACTGAAAAGCCTTCTGTCAACATTTTCGGGATGACGACGCTCGGATTTCACAACAATCACGATGCCACCGAACTCAAAAGATTGATGGCGGATCTCGGCATCGAAGTGAATGCGATCGTGCCCGCAGGTGCAAGTGTGCATGAACTCAGATCCTTGCCTCGTGCTTGGTTTAACCTCGTCCCTTATCGCGAAACCGGGTTACTAACAGCAGAGTTTTTACAGCAAGAGTTTGACATGCCTTATGTCGATATTACGCCGATGGGCATTGTGGAAACGGCACGCTGCATTCGCAAAATTCAGCAGGTGATCAATGCTCAAGGGGGATCGGTTGATTACGAACCGTTTATTGATGAACAAACTCGATTTGTCTCTCAGGCGGCTTGGTTTTCTCGATCGATTGACTGTCAAAATCTCACAGGCAAGAAAGCAGTTGTCTTTGGTGATAATACTCATGCCGCAGCCTTGACAAAGATTCTGGCACGTGAGATGGGCATTCATGTCTTGCTTGCAGGAACCTATTGTAAATACGATGAGCAATGGTTCAGAGATCAAGTGAGTGAATACTGTGATGATGTGTTGGTCAGTGATGATCATGGGCGGATTGCAGATGCGATCGCGCGGCTTGAACCTGCGGCAATTTTTGGCACACAAATGGAGCGTCACGTCGGCAAACGGCTCGATATTCCTTGCGGTGTGATTGCTGCGCCCATTCACATTCAAAACTTCCCGGTCGGCTATAAGCCCTT
>JALOOO010000361.1 GCA_025454375.1 Leptolyngbya sp. Prado105
CGAGGTGCAAAGTACAATCCGGCAGCTAACCAGCAAGTCGCAATCCAAAAGACTGCTAGCTGTAAGTGCCAGGTGCGCGAAGCCGCATAAGGCAAGAATCGATCAAGCGGAACCCCGTAGAAGCCATCTCCTTCGACAGCATAGTGAGCCGTTACCATTCCCATGCCAATCTGCACGAGAAACAGCGCCATTGCCACGCCAAAGAACAGAGTCGTTACTTTCTGGCTAGCTGTCGGAATCCGAACCGCTGGACGCGCTTTGACCTCTTGAACTTCCTCAGCATCTTCTTGCGTCAAGTTGATGAAAAGAAACACTCCGATTCCAGCAACAAGCAAGATCACCGATACGATCGACCAAATAATAAACTGAGGGGGAGCCGTATTGCCAATCAAGGGATCATGCGGAAAATTTGCAGTGTAGGAAAAGGGTGCATTAAACCGATTCGCAGAAGCTGCCAAGCCGTCCAAGCAAAGAACGAAGTCACATCGCGGACTTGCTCATTGCTCGTAAACCATCCGCTCGGAATCGAGTGAACGCGCGATCCTTGAGTCAGTAGTTTTTGATAGTCTGCAAAGACCTGCGGTAGTGCTTTTACTTGTGCAGTTGTCAGCGTTAAGACCTGTGTTTCAGGACTGTAGCGATTGATTTTAAATTGTTCGCTGACTCTCGCTTGCAAGCTAGCACGATCGCCAACTGACAAGGCTTCTAAATCTGCTTGATCAAAGTCAGGATTGCCATTTTGCAAAACCCCTGCGGTTGCTAATCCCCACTTATGTAGAAAATCAGCCGACCAATCGGGTGCAAGATAGCTCCCATGCCCCCACACACTTCCAATATGCTGACCGCCACGAGCGAGGTAAGTTTCTTGTCCAGACTGAATTTGTGCCTGAGTGATCAAAACTTCCTGTTGAGGAGACACGATCGTGGTCGGAATGGGAGGTGCATTTTTTTGAATCGCTGCACCTGCCCCTAATAAGATTGAGAAGCTTACTACACAGATCAACACAAGCCACGCAGGGAGGCTGAGACTACGTTTACGTTTGGCTGATTGTGGAGAAGAAACAGGAATCGATGGACTCGTCATTGTTAATCTCTCTATCAATAGTTCACTGAAGAGTCAGGACAATGCTTACTGCTAAGTCGTCCTCTAACTCTCAACGATGTCTACTTTGCCATAGAGAATCGCAATCTTTATATGAGATATCTCATAAACGGCTAAGATCGTAGACTTCTTAATATGATTGTTAATGCAAAATAAAGATTAACGCGAATACGATCTCATTGCGACTGGTTCCTCCCTACTCGGCGTTATTCCATTGTTGGGGATTGCGCTTCTAGAACTTGGAATCCTCGATCGACATCAGCATACTGCTCGAAAGCTCAAGCATCACGCGACACTGATTGCCGTTTTTCTTGTCGTCGCTCACATCGCCATGATTCTGGGAATGCTTGATCCTGCGATTCTGTCTCAGTGATGAGGTAGGGCTGCGTTTGTGTCCCGCACCGGGTTCAGATTTTAACCTCGCGGGACGCACCCAATCGTGCTCGAGAGACTTAATCTGGAATCTCTTGCTCTAGTGTTGTTGTTGTATTGAACTGTGATGGGTATCGATGTCAATGAAACATTTTTCTATTCTAGTCGCAGGATTGATGCTGACAGCTTGTAGTCCAGCAGTCAGTAGCCTGCCCAAAGAAAACCAACCAACCAATCAAGATCAAAAAATCGAACCCGCTGAAAATCTGAACCCTGCCAACACAGAACAAAATGAACAAGAGGTCGCAGCTAAGCCGACTGAACCCGTCAAGGTTTACGATGGGCGCGATCTGGAATACCCAGAAGGATATCCAGCAGGTCTAGCCACAGAAGCAGAAAAAGCAAGAATTGCACAAGAATTTCAAAGCAATTTAGCTCGGATTCAGCAAAGCACTCCCTTCGACTGTGCGAGTGATTCATCAGAGATGAGTATTGTTTCGACCGCAGAAGGTGCTTTCACACAGCCCAACACTCAGCAAAAAGCCTTCCTCTACGAAAAGTGCCGCCCCGGTCGCATTTTTGGGCTGGGAGGAGTGATCATCTTTGAAGGCACAACCGTGGTCGCACATCAGATCTATGGCGAAAATGGCTTGATGAATGGCATGTTTGCCACACCCGATCTCAATCAAAACGGGGTGTCTGAGATTGTATTTATGGGAGGAAGTACCAATCAAGGCTATACCGGAAATGCGATCGCCCTGTTTGAGCTAAACTCTAGCACGCTGAGCTATCTTGGCAGAACAACTATCTACACCGATAATAGCGGCGCAGTTGAAGGCGATCGCGCTAAAACAGTTGCCTATCGCATCTCAGCGCAACCTGCCGCTACTCCAATCTTTTTTCAAGAAATCTACGAAAAGAAGGGTCACAATCAAACTTGGACATTGATACAAAAATCACAGCCACTGTCGCTTTCACGAACCGAACCTGATAAATTCGTAAAGATCAAATAGGTTTACTGAAACAAGAAGGTCAAGATACGATTAAACACTCAGTATTAATTGATACTCTTAAATCAGAGTTAGCCAGTCCTTAAAGTTAGTGTTAAGTCCAACACTGGATTTTCCATTTATGGCATTTCAACTCCAGATTCTTCACGCTTCGGACTTTGAGAGCGGAATTTCTGCAATGACGGATTCTGTCAACTTCTCAACCGTTACTAATGCGTCAAATTTAACAAAAAGCGTTGCGGATGTTGCATTTTGTTGCAGCGTCCGTTTTTTTACGCCGTAAAGCTGTATCCCAAGGTAGATGCTACAAAATTCTATGGAAAACAATGTTCTAGAAAGCTTACAAAATGTGTAGTATCTTGATAAAGCTTATAAGAGTCACTCTATGCTGATAATCTTCAGCTAGGGAATTGACAGGTCTGATTGAGTGTATTACCGTATACAACTTAGATTTCTCTACATCTGGCTATGGCAAGTTTAGTTTTGATCAAATTTATTACGATCGCGATGCTCGGCTATTTTCTTCTCCTCAGTCTTCTTGCCGGGACGCTCGACAGTCCTTTCACAGTTCTTGATGCGGGCTTGCTCTGGCTCGTGGGCAAGAAGCTATAAAACACAAACTCTCCGGCATCGATAACAGTACCAGAGAGTTTGAAGCGTGTGTTCCTGAATGAACCTATTACCCTGTCATTCCTCGCGGTTGCCTACCAATCCCCAATTTTGGAGGAGATAGAAGTTCAAAGTCTCCCAATTCTGGAGAATCTAGAGGGCAAACATGAGGCAAGTTCGCGTGATTTACCGGAGAAATGGGTCTAAAGCCCCGTCCTTCTAGGACGGCTTTTTCTTGATCTTAAGACCTCTAATGAGTTCCCTTAGCACGTCTGATTTCGATCTTCCTGCTGATTCGCAGTAGACTTCCAGTTTTTCAAATTCTTCATCGGTTAGTCGAAAAAATATGCTTTTTTTCATTGCACGGTATATCTAAATGATATACCGTGCAATGAAAACGTTGAAGTTTAAGCTCTATCAAAGCAGTCGGAATAAACACCTTAAGCGCAGCATCAATGCCGCCGGGGTGATTTATAACCATTGCATTGCACTTCACAAACGGTACTACCGGGTGTGCGGAAAGCATTTGAATTGTGCAAAACTTCAATCGCATATTGCCAAGCTGAGAAAGCGTAAAGCATTCTGGCAAACGGTCGGATCTCAGGCAGTACAGGATATCTGCCAGCGAATCGAGAAAGCCTACCAACTGTTTTTCAAGCATCATAAGAAAGGGTGCGATTCGTTGAAGTATGAATCACGGTGAAAACCCGTACATAACACTTCCAGCCTGACAGCAGATCACTGTCATTAAAAGGCTGAACTT
>JALOOO010000143.1 GCA_025454375.1 Leptolyngbya sp. Prado105
CAAGTTCTCGATCGCACTTGAGCAATTCAAGCTTTTGAGGAAAATTAAAGCTACTGCAAAAACGATTGTAAGGCTGCTGCAAAAAGATACACTACTCCAGCGGAGCCGAGAAAAATAATCAATGAAACTTCGATTCGCGCGTTTTTCGCTAATAAGCAATATTACAATACGCAGCTTCTCCATGTTCGTAATAAATTAAGGGTTGACAAACATTAAGAAACCCTGAAAGAATACAATCACGAAAGTTAGACGATATGCACAAGCGACTCCAAAACAGCTTCAATCTAAAATCGAGACTGTACATAAATTCGCCAAATATATCGTTGTTATCAAAGTTCGTTTGCTCCTAAAGAAGTAAGTCAATTCGTACATTAAGTAAGCATGATTGTGTTTCATGCACATTGCCTTCCTCTCGCTAAATCTAACCGCTGAGTGACTAAATTAGCCTATTCTCAGCCGCTCTAAGGTTTTCTAAAAATTCGTCGCATTCGCGATCGAGATCGTTAAACTTTCCAAGTTTTAAGTTTGGCGATCTGAACATTCAGGAATGTCACTTCTGAAGCAGATTTTTGTGTACATTTAACCAGAATTTTGATGGATTTTCGGTTTTCTTTGCAGGTCTTGTACTGCGAAAAATCTGAAACCATTTGCAATTCATTGAGGAGTATTGAAATGAAGAAAATCCTCGAATTAATTGAGGAGCGTAAGCAAAAGTTTGCTGAATTACCGCTCTTTCAATTTATGCAAGACAAAAGCATTGATCCACAGCAAAGGCTTGCTTGGGTTCCCTGTGTCGTCCCATTGGTTATGGGGTTTGGGGAGTTAAATCGATACGATTTACGCCGCGAACCAACAGAAGACAAGATTCAGCAATTGATTAATCGTCATACCTATCATGATGATCATCACTGGATTTGGTTCTTAGAAGATCTAGAAAAACTTGGCTTTGATCATTGCATTACTTTTAGCGATGCAATGCGATTTTTCTGGGGAGATGCTACTCGAAAAAGTCGCCAAATTTGCCATCAAATTGCGCTTTATAGCTTCAAAGCAGAACCGATCGTCGTACTAGCAGGAATTGAAGCGATCGAAGCTACAGGCAATGCTGCATTCCAGCAAATTTCAGAAGTCGTCGAAGAGCTACAACAGATCACCCAGCAAGAATACCGTTATTTCGGGCGACATCATTTGCAAGTTGAAACGGGTCATAGCATGGGAACAGATGAAATAGAAACCGTGTTAGAAGCCTTTGACCTTTCTCCTGAGCAACACCAACAAGCGATCGAGATAGTTGAAATGGTCTTTCAAGTCTTTACCGATGCGATGAATGAAGCCATGGATTATGCAAAAATGCAGTCAATTGAGCATCCATTTACAACAACTCGACTCGGTAAAACTCCAGCAATGATCGCGTGATCAAGCTTGCTCAATTGAGTTTTGTCTGAGCAATTTTGACTGAGCTAAACCCTGCATAAATTTTAGTTTTAGGCTATCAAAATCCTGAGGCGGATTTGGCTTGGAACATTGATGGATTCCATACGATCGCATTGAGAATTGGAGTAACAATGACAAGTAAAACTGAGTACGAGTATTTGATCATCGGAGCAGGTCCTGCTGGCCTACAGTTAGGCTACTTCTTGCAGAAAGCAAATCGTAACTATCTGATCCTAGAAGCTGGAGATTCGGCAGCCACCTTCTTTCAGCAATATCCACGACGCAGAAGACTGATTTCGATCAACAAAGTTCACACGGGTTATAACGACCCAGAGATTAACCTGCGGTGGGATTGGAATTCTCTGCTAAGCGATGATGATCAACTGTTGTTCAAGCACTACAGTCAGAAGTACTTTCCGGCAACCGATGACCTAGTAAAGTACTTGAATGATTTTGCTGAGCATCATCAGTTGAACATTCAGTACAATGCGAGAGCAAAGAGAGTCGCAAAAGCCGATCGATTTACCGTCACAGATGAGCAGGATCGTACCTATTCATCTCAGCGTCTCATCGTGGCAACTGGCGTGTCTAAACCCTACCTGCCTGAGATTCCTGGCATTGAACTTGCAGAGAACTACATTGATATTTCGATCGATCCTCAAGACTATGTTAATCAGCGCGTTCTGATCTTGGGCAAGGGCAATTCTGCATTTGAAACGGCTGACATTCTGATCGAGACTGCTTCTGTAATCCATGTGGCGAGTCCTCATCCAATCACATTGGCATGGAAAACGCATTTCGTTGGGCATCTGCGAGCGCTCAACAACAACTTCCTAGATACTTATCAACTCAAGTGTCAGAACGCCATTCTCGATGCAACTATTCAGCGAGTTCAACGCCGACCTGATGGGAAATACATTGTCTCTGTGAGCTATACCCATGCAAACGGAGAGCAAGAGGATTTGATCTACGATCGTGTTCTAGCTTGCACCGGGTTCCGATTCGACTCCTCAATTTTTGATGAAAGTTGTCGTCCCAAAACCGTGATCTACGATCGCTTCCCTCAGCAAACTTCAGAATGGGAATCCGTCAACGTCAAAGACCTGTACTTTGCTGGAACCCTGATGCAGATGCGGGACTTCAAAAAAACGAGTTCTGGCTTCATTCATGGCTTTCGTTACAATCTGCTTGCCCTACATCGGATCTTTGAAAGCAAGTACCATGGCAAAGCTTGGAAACAAAAAGCAATTCAGGCAACACCAGAGAGCATAGTTGAAGCTGTGATTAAACGCATCAATCAAAGCTCAGCTTTATGGCAACAATTTGGTTTTTTGTGTGATGTAATTGCAGCTTCTTCTGGTACAATTAACGAAGTAGGTTACTACGAAGAAGTACCTATCGATTACTTACAAGATGGGAAGCTTGGGCAATTCGACCATTACTACACCATCACACTTGAGTTTGGACAGATCAAGGGCGATCCATTCAACATAGTCCGAAATCCCAATCCGCGACAGGCTGACCAAAGCACATTCTTACACCCGGTTGTGCGTCACTATCGCGGATCAACCCTCATTCGAGAATTGCACCTGCTTGAAGACCTCGATGCAGAGTGGTTCAAGCAAGAAGCGCACATTGAGCCGTTGCTGGAGTTTTTCCGGCAAACGACATCAATTGAACCTGTTCACGCGCTTCCATTCGTTTCTGCATAAACAATGGCATCTCGATTTGAGAATGATGCGATCGCTCTTGTCCAAAGCCGCCTGATAACCTTTACTAAATCTATTGGAGACTTACATCATGGAAAAAATCAACGTTGCTGAAAGACCCCAAATCGACACCGCAGCCGCTTGGCAAGCTTACTGGGAAAAAACTGCTAAACTCTCCACTCCAATTCTGTGGAATACCCCGTCTGAGATTGCGTCTGAACGAGACTTACCCCGTTTCCAGCACTTGATGAATCCTGAGCTACCTTTGATCGACTTTGCTTGTGGTCATGGTAACCAAGCTTACTTCCTAGCTCAACACTTCCCGCGCGTCATGGGCGTTGATGTTTCTGCGAGTGCGATCGAACTTGCACAAGCTCAGTACGGTGCGCCGAACATTGAGTACCGCGTTTTAGATGCGCTCAAGCCTGAGCAAGCAGCAGCACTGCACGCTGAGATTGGGGACTCCAACATCTATATGCGAACCGGGTTTCATCACATCTGCCCAGAAAAACGCGACACCTTTGCTCAATCTCTGCACACCTTACTCGGCAAGCAAGGCATCCTCTATCTGTTTGAGCTAGGAGATGGTGGAGATGAGTATGTTGGCTCCATGGTCGATCGCTATGAAGTGCAATTGGTCGTTCAGCATGGGCTAAGACCAGGTGCAATTACTCAACAAGAAGTTGCACGTTACTTTGCCGATTACGAAGTGCTAGATTCGGGTAAGGATACCCTTCAGCCCGTAGTTCGATTTGAAAATGGAGAAGCTGCACAGATCCCAGCATTTTATGCCGTGCTTCGTCGGAAATAAACTGGAAAATGATTCTGTAATCTAGGTCATTCGCTTCTAAAGCTGGGCACACTGAACTCGTTCTGTTTAGTCGTGCCCCGGCTTTATGATCCTATCTACATTAATTAGTACTGAGAACGCCTCTTATCAGGTCGTTGAAACGCTTTACGATGGCTCTCGCACACTGGTTTATCGCGCTATCCGCGAAATTGACCAGAAGTCTGTGGTTCTCAAGCTCCTGAAGAATTCCTACCCAGAAATTACGGAACTAATTCAGTTCAAAAATCAGTTCCGGATCACCAAAGATTTGAACCTACCTGGTGTTGTACGCTCCTATAGTTTGGAGAACTATCAGAATCGTTTTGTCATGGTGACAGAAGACTTCAACGGCATTTCCTTAAGGGAATATGCTGAACGGTTTTCGGCAAAGCGCATGTATATGGGTGAGTTTTTGGCGATCGCAATTGATATTGCCAGCATTCTCAATGATCTATACAATCACCGAATTATTCATAAAGATATTAAACCTGACAATATTTTGATCCATCCTGAAACGGGTCAAGTCAAATTGATTGACTTTAGTATTGCTTCTTTACTTCTAAGAGAAACTCAAACCCCCACGAATTCGACGGTTTTTGAAGGCACGATCGCGTATCTTTCACCTGAGCAAACTGGACGGATGAATCGCGGCATCGACTACCGCACCGACTTTTACTCATTGGGCATCACATTCTATGAGTTACTTTCTGGGCAACTTCCCTTTTACTCAGATGATCCGATGGAGTTGGTCTACGCCCATATTGCGAAACAGGCGGCTCCGGTCAATCAACTCAACTCAACAATTCCCCCAGTCTTAGCAGCAATTGTCAGCAAATTGATGGCAAAAAATGCGGAAGATCGCTACCAGAGTGCATTAGGGCTGAAGCATGATCTAGAAATTTGTCAGCAGGAATGGAATCAAACGGGTCAAATTAGCTCATTTGAAATTGCTCAGCGAGATTGGAGCGATCGCTTAGTCATTTCTGAGAAGCTCTATGGTCGAGAACAAGCCGTCGAAACTTTGATCAACGCTTACGATCGTGTTGCTCAGGGAATGAGTGAGATTGTCCTTGTAACAGGCGTTTCTGGAATGGGCAAAACGGCAGTGATCCAAGAGGTGCAGAAATCACTGGCGAAAGATACAGGCAATACAACCAAGCAACTGGGTTATTTCATTCAAGGGAAGTTTGACCAGTTCCAGCGGAACATTCCATTTTCTGCTTTTATTCAAGCTTTTCGTGACTTAATCAAACAACTGCTAACAGAAAGCACTGCACAGCTCGAACGTTGGCGACTGAAGCTCTTGAGAGTTTTAGGGGAGAATGCTCAAGTTCTGATCGAAGTCATTCCCGAACTCGAAACGATTCTCGGCAAACAGCCTGCTGCTGAAGAATTGTTAGGCATTGCTGCACAGAATCGATTCAATTTATTATTACAGCAATTTATTCAAGTCTTCGCACAAGAGAATCATCCTTTAGCAATTTTTCTCGATGACTTACAGTGGGCAGATCTAGCATCACTGCAATTGATCCAGATTTTGATGGAAGAGACGAATAAAGGCTTCTTACTCTTGATCGGCACATACCGAGCCGATGAAGTCTCCGAGACTGACCCCTTGATGCTAGCCCTCGCAAAAATCCAGCAGAACGGTGCAACGGTCAATACGATCGAACTTGCTCCGCTAGGGCAAAACCATCTGAATCAATTGATTGTAGATACCTTGAACTATACGCCTGAGCAAGCAACTTCACTCACCGATCTGGTGTATCACAAGACAAAAGGCAATCCGTTCTTTAGCTGCCAGTTTCTCAGGCTGCTGTATGAGGAAAAGCTCATTCAATTTGACTTTCAGCATGGAGAATGGATTTGTGATTTGACTCGCAGCCAGTCAGTCGTGCTGGGAGGTGATCTTGTCACCTTTATGGCATCGAAGTTGCAAAAGCTCTCCGCAAAGACGCAGACGGCTCTGAAACTTGCTGCTTGTATTGGAAATTCATTTGATCTGGTGTTACTTTCTGCGATCGCAGAGCAATCTCTAGCTGAAACTGCGGCTGACTTGTGGAATGCGCTGCAAGAAGAGTTAATCCTCCCTACTGACGACAATTACAAAGTCTTCCAAGCAGGAGAATCGATGGAAGACATGGCGAACCTTTTAGAAGCCTGTTCGCTATCCGACTCCAAATCAACGGGTGGAACGACTCATGGACAGCCCACGATCCACTACCGATTCGCCCATGATCAGATTCAGCAAGGTGCCTATCAGCTTATTCCAGATGATCAGAAACCAGCGACTCATTTAAAGGTTGGGAAATTGCTGCTGCAAGCTATCCCAGAACATGAACGTGAGAGCTACCTATTTGAGATCGTCAATGCCTTGAATTTAGGCAGAAACTTGATTCAGAGCGCATCTCAACGTGAAGAACTGTCGCGGTTAAATCTAAACGCAGGACAAAAAGCAAAAGCATCGACTGCTTATCTCAGCGCGGCTGACTATTACAGAATCGGAATCGAACTACTAGGAGCGGACTGTTGGAACGCCTATGATCTCGCCTTAAAGCTGCACGAAGAAGCGGCAGAAACGGCTTTCTTGAGCGGTCATTTTACCGAGGTGGAACAATGGGCTGGATCAGTATTACACCACGCAAAAACGCCCCTAGAGCAAGTCAAAACCTACTCCGCCAAAATTGAAGTCGAGAAGGCACAAGGCAATCGTCATGCCGCGATCGCGATTGGACTGACGATCCTCAATCAACTTGGCATTACTTTACCAGAGCAGCCAACTGAAGTAGATGTTCAGCAAGCGATGGCAGACGTACTGACTCAACTTGCAGGACGAGAAGTTGCTGATCTAGCAAAATTACCTGCGATGAGCGATCCTACAATCCTCGCAGCGATGAGAATTCTCGCGAGCATGACGGGAGCCGCCTATTTCATCTCGCCAAACCTGATTGCGCTCGTCATTTTACAGCAAGTTAAGCTGTCATTGCAGTATGGCAATGCGCCTGAATCTGCTTTTGCTTATGCGGCTCAAGGCAATAGTCTTTGTGGTCTTGGAAATATTGAGACGGGATATCAGTTTGGTCAACTCGCGATCGCGCTTCTAGATCAACATCTAAGCAATGCCTTGAAGCCACTGACATTATTTGTGGTGAATACCTTTGTTCGACATTGGCGTGAACCGCTTGCAGACACTTTGTCCAGCCTGCTTGGCGTGTATCAACTTGGATTAAAAGTTGGAGATCTAGAGGCGGCAGCTTTCGCGGCTCAGTTTTACTGCTTCCGCTTTCAAGATTCTGGGCAGGAGTTAACCGAAGTTGCTCAAGCCTTTTCGACCTATAGTGAAGCGATCTCTCAACTCAAGCAAGATACCCCACTGTCGCTAAACCAGATGCGACATCAAGCCGTTCTCAATTTGATTCATCCCACTGAACAGCCAGGCGTTCTAATCGGCGAGGTTTACGATGAGTCGGCAATGCTGCACCGTTATCAGCAAGCTAACGACTCCAGTAGTCTCTGTATGTTCTACATTCAGAAACTGGCGCTTGCCTATCTATTTGGAGACCATGAGCAAGCTTTGCACAATTCAGATCTTGCCGCTCCTTATTTAGATAGTATCCGATCAGGATTGGATGTCGTGCTATTTTACTTCTACGATTCGCTCGCTCGGCTTGCAGTTTATCCGAATGCTTCTGAATCTGAGCAGACCCAAATCTTGGCAACGATTACAGCGAACCAGGCAAAGCTTTCGCACTGGGCAACCTGCGCTCCCATAAACTACCAGCACAAATTTGATCTCGTCGAAGCTGAGCGCTATCGGGTTTTAGGTCAGAAACTAGAGGCGATCGAGAGATACGATCGAGCAATTGCAGCAGCCCAAGCAAATGGTCATCTGCAAGACATCGCACTTGCAAACGAACTAGCAGCGCAGTTTTATTGGGATTGGGGAAAACATAATCTATCTAGAACCTATTTTGCAGAGGCTTACTATGGCTATCTGCGCTGGGGAGCATTAGCGAAAGTGAAACAAATCGAAGCTTGTTCTCCACAGCAACTTGGCTTTCTGCAACTTTCTAAAAATCAGACCGCGAATCACGTCACAACGTCATCAGATTATCGCAGTTCTTCATCCGGTAGCGTGAAAGGCACAATCATGCTCGACTTCTTAGCGATCGTCAAAGCATCGCAAGCGCTATCAAGTGCAATCCAGCTTGACACGCTGATCTCAGCTTTAATGCAAGTAGTGATCGAGAATGCGGGTGCAGAACTATGTCGCTTTATGCTGCCAGAGAATGGACAGTGGCAAGTTGTCGCGCAAGCGAATGCGCAATCTGCCTCAATGATTGATGCAACTCCTGTTGAATCGAGTCAATTGATTCCACATTCGATCGTGCATTACGTCACGCGCACCGCAGATGCGATCGTGCTAGATCACGCCTGCACAGAGCCTGCCTTTGCATCAGATCCGTATATTTCTAAACATCAATCTAAGAGTGTGCTATGTACACCTGTGAAAAATCAAGGGCAACTGATTGGCATCTTGTATCTAGAGAACAATCTCACGACAGCAGCATTTACAGGCGATCGCTTAGAAGTACTGCAAATTCTTACCGCACAGGCAGCGATTTCACTACAAAATGCAATTCTCTATCGCACATTAGAAGAGAAAGTACAGCATCGAACCCAAGAGTTGCAGCAGCAAAATCTACGCTTATCTAAAACTCTCCAAGAATTGCAGAATACTCAATCTCAACTCATTCAGAGTGAGAAAATGTCTTCTCTCGGACAAATGGTTGCAGGAGTCGCGCACGAGATCAACAATCCAATCACGTTCATTCATAGCAATCTATCTCCTGCACATCACTACTTCCAAGACTTGCTGAATTTGATCAAAACCTATCAAGCAGAATATCCAAATCCGACTCCGACGATCGCAGATGCAATCGAGCAAATTGACTTGAAGTTTTTAACTTCCGATCTGCAAAGCCTATTGACTTCAATGCGAAGTGGGAGCGAACGGATTCGCGATATTGTGTTGAGTCTGCGTACATTCTCCAGACTTGACGAGGCGGGGATGAAGTCTGTCAGCCTGCATGAAGGCATTGATAGTGTTCTGCTAATTTTGCAGCACCGATTGAATGCAACTGTTAACACTCCCGAAATTCAAGTTGTGAAAACCTATGGCACATTACCCAAAGTCGAGTGCTATGCCAATCAAATTAATCAAGCGTTGATGAATATCCTCAGTAATGCGATCGATGCTGTGATGGCGCGGTTGCATCTTGAAACACCTCTGCGATCGCGCTGGCTACCGATGATTGAGATTCAAACTGAAGTCATTGCAGCGCAAACAGTTGCAATTCGGATTATTGATAATGGGATTGGGATGCGTGAAGCGGTGAGAGAAAAAATCTTCGACCCATTCTTCACGACCAAGCCTGTGGGCAGCGGCACGGGATTAGGACTCTCGACGACTTATCAAATTGTGGTGGAAAAACATCAAGGTCAGTTGATTTGCAACTCTACACCCGATCAGGGAACAGAGTTTGTCATCAAGTTACCGATTCACACAAACCTGAGCTAAATCGAATCACGCATCCCTCTAAAAAAGCGCTATGCTTCTAGTGCAAGTGATCTGTTTTTGAGATGTTAGATCTGACGAAACTCGCTCAACAAATGCAAGGCATCAGCCAGCAGTTGTCCCTTGAAGCAACGGCAACTCGACAGCGACTTGATCGAGCGCAATTGCTGATGGCGCAAGCCTACGAACGACAGTCAGATCTGATCCAAATGCAGGAGTTATGGCGCGATCGCTTAACTTTCACGGCGGCAATTCCGATCGAGTCTCTCGACACCCGGATTGATATCGCGGCTCCTCCTGCGGCTCATACAGTAATTGCAACCGATGGTTCTCAAATTGCCCCGAGTCATCACGAAATTGCTTACTGCTATTTGATCAATGTTGGGCGGATCATTCTGCACTATGGGCAAAGTAAACTGCCGCTACTCGATAGTTTGCCAGAAGTCTTTTATCGTCCTGAAGACCTCTACGTTTCGCGGCAGTGGGGCATTCGGACTGAGGAATGGATGGGCTATCAGCGAACGGTTCTAGAAGGGCAAATGCTCGCAGAGCTTGCACAGGCATTGAGTCATGAAGCTCCGACGATCGCACTGACAGATGGTTCGTTAATCTATTGGTTTTTAGAACAGTTGCCTACTGAAGCCCGCGATCGTATTCTCACGCCAATTCTAGCTGCATGGGATCAGATGAAAGCGATCGCCGTTCCGCTGATCGGTTATATCAGTGCTTCTCGCAGTGGTGAAGCTTTGAATTTTTTGAGGCTTCAAAGTTGTCCTTACTTAGCTCCCGATTGTGCAACCCATTGTAGTGATGTCGTTGACCGTGCGCCTTGCCAAGTACTCGATCCCCTCAAAGATGCGGCACTCTGGGCAATGAGATTAGCACCCGGACAGCGTAGCCCACTCTGGAAAAGTTCGGCTCGAATCCAAGAATTTTATGGCGATCATGCAATTCATTTTTGCTATGTCAATGTTGGCAGTGAAATTGCACGGGTGGAAGTTCCCGCTTGGGTTGCGACGGATCAAGCGATGTTGGATTCTGCATTGAGTCTGATTCTAGGGCAAGTGCAGAAAGGCTATGGATATCCTGTGGCTTTGGCAGAGGCGCACAATCAGGCAGTAGTCAGAGGCGGCGATCGGGCAAGATTTTTTGCGTTGCTGGAGCAACAAATGATCAAAGCAGGATTGCGAAATGTGGGGACATCTTACAAAGAAACTCGAAAACGTGGCAGTATTGCTTGATGTCTAGTGCATAACACTTGCTCGATCGTGGAGGAGTCGCTAGGGGCGGAAGAATTCGAGACTGATGTTACTGTTTGTATTGCCGATTCACTCTCATTTTTCTTAATCGCATTTCGCTTGAACACAGCTTAAAGTGAGAATACGTCCTTAAATTGGGTCTGAGCGAATGCAATTTACTTCCCATCCGCCTGAAGATTTCGAGGATCTCAAACAGTTTGGCAGAATTTTATCGCAGTGTTTTGATGCGCCGATCTCGGATGAGCCAGTTTATTTAAGCCGAATTGGAGCAGAAAACACGCGAGTTTTGCGATCGAGTTCCGAGATTATCGGAGGATTGGGACTGCTCAATCTGGGGCAATGGTACAACGGCGCGAACATTCCAATGGTCGGCGTTGCCGCTGTGGGAATCGCTCCAGAATGGCGAGGAAAAGGGACTGCATACGCGCTTTTACACTCGACTCTGCAAGAACTGCATGATCGGGAAATTCCAATCTCTGTGCTGTTTTCTGCGGCGCAACCTCTGTACCGAAAAGTTGGATATGAGCAAGCCGGGGCATTCTGCATTTGGGAAGTCGATACGGCTAGCATTCAGGTGCGCTCACAAGAATTGTCGGCACGATCGCTGGATTTAGACTCTAATTTTTTCCCTACGCTCTACAATCAGCAGGCACCCTTTAATCAAGGATTTCTCGATCGTAATGCAGTCATTTGGGCAAATCTCTACAGTTTTGACTCCAAATCTCCAACTTACGCCTACCAAATTGGAGAAGAAGGCTATATTACGTTTCACCAGAGCCAAGGACGCTTGATTGTAAAAGATTGGGTCTTACTAACACCCGAAGCAGTGCAGCAATTTTGGACGTTTTTAGCAAATCATCGATCGCAAATCGATCGCATCGAGTGGAGAAGTTCGCCCGTCGATCTGCTCAGTCTCTCCCTACCTGACCAGACGGCTAAAATCAAATCCTTGAGTCGCTGGATGCTGCGAATTGTACATCTCAAACAAGCTTTAGAGCAGCGTCGTTATCCCGACTCGATCTCAACCGAACTACATTTGAACATTCATGATCCACTCCTTTCTAAGAATCATGGTTTATTTATCCTTAGCGTTGACAAGGGAAAGGGACAATTAACTTCCGGAGGAGACGGTAACCTAGCGCTCACGATTAATGCGCTGGCTCCACTTTATACGGGCTTATTCACAGCAGAAGAGTTAATTCGTTCTTATCAGCTTACTGGCACAGCAGCAGCAATTCGGACTGCAACTCAACTTTTTACCAGTGCCCTTCCCTGGATGCCAGACGCATTCTAGCAATTGATGTATCGTTAATCAATTACCTTCAATACAAGTCTGCATAAATCTTCCGATATTTAATGCACAAGACAGGACAGTTTGGTGGTTTAATACGCTAGTGCCTATGTTTATAAATAGTTTTCAGTGTCCCTGCCTATTAGAGACTCCAGGTTCAATCAGGGTAGAAACCAAATCACAGCACACTAGATGTAATGTCATACTACAAGCGGTGATCCGAATTCATGTCTCACGATCTTGCCCAACTTCTACAACTTCTTGAATCCGGGCTAATCGTCTCCTGCCAAGCCCCTGCCGATTCAACTCTTAACCAGCCTGCTATCATCGCCGCGATCGCAGAGTCTGTGGTTGCTCAAAATGCGGTGGCAGTTCGGATCGATACGCCAGAACGGGTTACTGCTGTGCGTGAGCGGATTTCTGCACCGATTCTTGGCATCTGGAAGCAACCGATTTCAGGGAGTGAAATCTATATCACTCCAACTTTTGCACATGCTTGCGCCCTTGCAACAGCAGGAGCCGATTTGATTGCGATCGATGCAACATTGCGCGATCGTCCTGAACCGCTCGAAACATTCATCCAGAAAATTCATCAGGAGCTAGATACACCTGTCGTTGCCGACATTGACAGTCTCGAATCTGCGATCGCGGCGGCTGAGGCAGGGGCTGACATTCTTGCGACGACGCTCTATGGATTCACCGCAGCGACAAAAGGTGCTACGTCTCCTGGATTTGATTTGTTGACCCAGATTACCGAAAAGTTGAACCTGCCTGTCTTTTGTGAAGGCAGAGTGAGTTCTCCTGAACTAGCACGACAGGCGATCGATTTAGGCGCACATGCTGTGGTCGTTGGAACTGCAATCACAGGCATCGAAGCCCAGACTCAAGCATTCAACACTGCGATCAGAAGGAAGATTCCATCGCTTTTAATTGAGCATGATTCGGACTATCATTTTGCGCTATTTACTCAGGAGCATCCTTCTTACCGCAACTATGTGCGATCGAAGTTACGGCAATACAATACAGAAAATACCTCAGAAAATGGATTTTTTGAGCAAGGAGCCTTGCGAGGGTTACCGATCGAGATTTTCTTATTAGACGATCGAGACAAAGTAAAAGCGGGATTGGTTGGCTTAACTCGTTGGAATTGGCTCTTGATTGAGACGTTGTGGGTGGAAGAGTCGATTCGACAGCATGGATTTGGCAGTCGATTGATGGACTTAGCAGAGCAAGAAGCAAAACAGCGCGGCTGTACAGAGGCGTTACTCGATACTTTTAGCTTTCAAGCGAAGGAGTTTTATGAGAAGTTAGGCTATGAGATGTTTGCTCAAGTCGATGATTATCCTTCTGGATACAGTTTCTTTCAATTGAAAAAAAACCTATAGCAGTCCTAAATGATTCATGAAAAAGAACCATAAAGGGACAACTTAGCGAAACTGAAGCCTTGATGTTGGGTCGCGAACTCAAACAGACGCTTGACAATTGGGAAGGATCGGCAAAGCATATAGTATTCGCGAATGAAGCGTTTCGCCTGAAGCCAAACATCTTCAATCGGGTTTTGCTCAGGCGCATTGGGAGCAAAGCGCAGACAAGTGATCCGCCACTGGTCAGGATCGAGTCCCTGATTTATCTCTTCGAGAAAGGCTTTGACTTCTTGAGAGCGGTGATAGCTGGCTCCATCCCACAGTAAGGCAATGCGGGAGTCTGGACATTGCTGCAAGAGATACTGCAAGAATGCAATCG
>JALOOO010000362.1 GCA_025454375.1 Leptolyngbya sp. Prado105
CTACATCTCCACGCTCAAGAAGCAAGGCTTGAATGTGCTAGACGCACTGAAGCAAGTATTCTTGGGCAATCCGACTATCCCTCAACCTGAGTAGTTACACAGATGTTTTGTATGACATTGCATACAAAACATCCACATCCAATGCCTGAATCTGCTGCTGCTGAAGGAATTGTAAATTTGTGTCTCTAACCCGTTCCTGAGCCGCTGCATCCAGTTGATCGATCGTGCCGCGACAACCACCCCCTAAACACATCGTCCACCAATCTTCTGGTGTTACTAGCGGATGTGTTCCGGCTTCTGCAAACACTTCCACCTGAGTTGCTCCCCCTGCTTCTAACAGTGCTTTGAGGAGATCTAGTTCTCGAATGCGATCCCACGGAGTGAATTGCTTTACTAAGTCAGGACGCTCCATCCGAACCGCATCCCAAAAGACTCGATTTGCAGGTTCAAACACCTTCTCGCCCCAAGAGGTAATTGCCATCTTGCCACCGGGACGCAGCATCCGTAACAGTTCTCGAATCCCAGCTACCATATCGGGAACAAAGAAGATGCCGAACACACATACGATCGCATCAAAACTCTCGTCGGGCAATCCCAACGATTCAAAATTCCCATTCCGAAACTCGATATGGTTCAGTCCTTGCTGTTGAGCTTTCTGACGACCGAGTTGGAGGAGGGATTCGGCAAGATCAATGGCGAGAACTTGTCCTGTTGAACCAACGCAAACGGCGGCTGGAATTGCGGATGCCCCAGAACCACAACAAACATCTAGAACCCGATGACCGGGCTGCAACGTGAGTCGCTCAATCGTTCGTTGTCCAAACCGATTCCAAAACGACAATGCTGGAGCATCAAAGTAACAGATGCCGCATTAAAGACCGCTTCTGTTCGTGCGAGTGCTGCTTCTTGACCCATATCGAGAAATAAAATGTTACAGAACAACAGGTTGCAAATGATCAGGAATTCGCTAACTTAAACGTGTTATCACTTTACGTTGCTTTTCTGCAAGGAGATGGACGATGACTGTATTCTTTGCCGAACTCACTTCAATGATTCGACTGCAAGGCACAGAGGGTCACGTTTTCTCCTGCATGATTCAGGGCTAACTCCCGGCTGTGAACCTTGCTTCCCACAAGTAGTTATCACAGCAAAAAAACACTCATGAATTTAGAACAATTGGGCTGGAGCGTTTACCCCTTCGGGGAACTGCGGAGCAACCGCATCGCGTCCAGTTTCATCCCATATCGCCAGCAAGGATTCGTTGCGGGTCGCGTTGCGGTGGAATACCGAGATCGCTATCTTGTCTACACCAAGGCGAACAATTTGCAGAAGTGACAGGTAAATTCCGCCATCAGGCGACTGGAATTCAGGATTTTCCAGCCGTTGGCGATTGGATCGCACTTCAGCAGACGACCATCCATGCCGTACTGCCAAGGTTTAGCAAATTCTCTCGCAAAATAGCAGGGAGTACGACCGAGGAACAAGTGATTGCCACGAATGTAGATACCGTTTTTCTCGTGTCTGGATTAGATGGAGACTTCAATCCCCGACGGATTGAACGCTATCTCGTCTTAGTTTGGGAAAGTGGTGCAGTGCCTGTGATTGTCTTAAACAAAGCTGATCTCTGTCCTGACCTTGACCTTCGCATTGCTGAAGTAGAAGCGATCGCGCTTGGCGTTCCTGTTCTCGCTCTGAGTTCAACACAAGAAATTGAGATGCTTCAGCCTTATCTTCAACCTGGGAAAACGATCGCGCTAATCGGTTCATCTGGCGTTGGTAAATCGACGATTACCAATCAGCTCAAAGGTGAGCAGGTGCAAGTCGTCCAATCGGTTCGACAAGGAGACGAGCGTGGTAAACATACCACAACACATCGACAGTTAATTCCCTTGCCTTCTGGTGCTTTGATTATCGATACGCCAGGAATGCGGGAACTGCAACTCTGGTCTGGCACAGAGGCTTTACCAGAAACTTTTACAGATGTGGAATCGTTAGCGCAATACTGTCAGTTTCGAGATTGCCAGCATGAACAGGAGCCGGGTTGTGCGGTGCAGACTGCGATCGCAACTGGACAATTAGACGCAAGCCGATTCCTCAACTATCAGAAGTTGCAGCGAGAACTTCAGTACGTGACTCGCAAACAGGATCAACGCGCAAATCTAGCTGAAAAGGAGCGGTGGAAGAAGATCCATAAAGCGATGCGGAACAATCCTAAATTTCAACAGTAGGGTTGGTCTGAGCTAGAAATCAAGGGATGTGAGGAATGCCTTCGACATCAACGCTTGAGAGCAGAATAATTATTCCTCACATATTCATTTCTATTGTGCAATTCATCTCGTTCCAATCAAGACGGGCTGAAAGAACTGATCATCCAATCGGGTCACTGAGCGATAGCCAGCTTGTGCCATCAACTGCATCAAGCGGTTTGGATTCACTGCGTAGTAGCGCGATCTCATCACCGTTGTTGTCGCACGATCACTCTGTTGATCATCCTCTACGAAATACATTGACAAATCGTAAACCTCACCGACAAAATCCCACACTTGAAACACAAAATAGCGTTTCCCTGCGGCTTCTCGAATCCCATAAGGTTTGACAATTCCTGTTCCTCGTGGTTCTTTATCGTAATCCCGAATCGTGAGCAAGCAACCGCCACCTGGACGGGTACAACGATACATTTGCCCAAGCGCAGTGAGAATCTCTGCATCGCTGAGCAAGTGAGGAATCGAATTATCGCACGACAGCACCACATCAAATTGAGCTTGATGACGATCGTAAGCAGTCCGCATGTCGCAAACCGAAAAACGAATGTCTAAATGACGGGCTTTGGCTTCTTGCTGAGCGCGATCGATCTCCTTCACAGAAAGGTCAGAAGCAGTTACCCGATACCCTTGAGCCGCTAATCCAAGTGCCTGTGTGCCAATGCCACAAGAAACATCTAAAAGGGTTTGTGCTTCACTCCAGTGCGATCGGATGATTTGGGACAGCTGAGTCGCTTGAAGTGAGATCGCAGCTTCCCAATCGCCATAGATGATGTGATAAAAGGGCGCAAGTTGATCATAAAAATCAGTCATCATACGATTCCCAATTCGAGTTCTTTTCCCAGCCCATCGCTGACCCAATCTTGAAACCTGCTCCAGCAAAAGCAATGCCGAAGATCACCCCAGATAAGATAAATAGTGGGCTGAAACCCGCTACGAAATAGCCGAAAATCCCGACAATCACAGAAAATAGCCAGAAGCTAGCTACCCATTTGGGTAGCTTTCTGGCTCTCCAAGAGCCAACTGCAAATAAACTCAGACCAATGGAGAATGTCAATGCTCCGATCGAGTACAGACTGACTCCGGATAGGGTTCCCGTGCGGATGATCACAATGCCAATGGTTGCAAGTAGAAATCCGAAAAATCCCCACAATCCAGACTCTTTATGCTGAAATCCATATATGCCAAAGATTCCAAATAAGATGAAGAGATCTGTCAGCAGATAAAGCATTTCAATCGCGCCACCAGAAGCATCAGTAGGTAAAAACGAGTTGGCTGCGCGAAGGATGCCTGTAAGGACTGCTGCGAGTCCGCCTAACCGAATGAGCGTAGTACTAGACATTAGACTAACCTCTGCTCTTCAAGCGACTTGACTAATATGAGCCGCAACAATCTGCCAAACTTCCGGTTCAGCGCGTGTCCAAACGCGAGTAAGAGCGACCCAACAAATAAATCATCCTATAATATAGGAGAAGAGTTCTCAGGAAAAGCCGATGGAAGCAGGCACCCTTCAACTGACGGAGGCACTCAAA
>JALOOO010000144.1 GCA_025454375.1 Leptolyngbya sp. Prado105
ACCGACGAAGACGAATCTGTCGCGTTTGAGCCAGTCATCGAGAGCGTCAAAGACTCCTCTCTGTGGCGCGCGACCTACTGCGATGGTCATGAATTAAAACTCCAGATAAGGACGGAATACAAAAACAAGCCCTGCAAAATCAAGAATTATGAGCAGGATTTACGTTTCTTTACCTATGCCCTTGATTATAGAGAGACTTTTCTAAAAATTTCCAGTCTTTTCTTAATAATTCTTAAAATTGTGGAAATTTCTCCAAATTGTTATTGATCCGACAGAATGGGGAAGCAAGCCGTTTCTGCGGATATTTGCGATACTGAGAACTGGCAATTTGTACGATCGACATTATGTTTATTCTGGAATTAACGCTAAAGGGAACGCCAATCGGTCTTTCATTTCAGCGCAAATCGGTTGAAGATGCGGAAGCAACTTATCAAGAGATTATCGGAGCGATGAAGGCTTCGGGGGGATTGTTGGAGTTTACTTGCGATCGTCAGACGGATAAGAAGATTGCAGTGTTTGCGGATAATATTGCAGCGGTTCAGGTGTATGAGAAGTCGAGCGCTGCGGCTTCGGGCAGACCTGCGGGGTTCTTTGCAGTGGCGGCTGAGTAGTTATGGACGCGCCCAACGGAGAATTACTCCAAAAAACGGCAATTCGAGCTTCTGAGCTTTGCTTTGGTTGGTCGGAGGAGAAAGAAATTCTGCACTCTTGCGCGGTGGAAGTGCCGGAGGGGGAGTTTTGGATGCTGCTGGGCGCGAATGGTAGCGGGAAGTCTACTTTGTTAAGGCTTCTGGCGGGTTTGTTGCAGCCGACTGGAGGAGAGATTGAGATTTCTTCTCCAGTCGGTTTTGTGTTTCAAAATCCGGATCATCAGTTGGTGATGCCGACGGTTGGGGCAGATGTGGCGTTTGGATTGGTAAATGAGGGGTTGTCGATCGGTGAAATTCGACAACGAGTGGAGGAGTCGCTCACGGCGGTGAGTTTGGGGGCGTTTCAGCGTCGTCCGATTTATGCGCTGAGTGGGGGACAGAAGCAGCGAGTTGCGATCGCGGGGGCAATTGCGCGGCATTGTGATGTGCTTTTATTAGATGAGCCGACGGCTTTGCTTGATCCAGATAGTCAGTTGGAGTTGGTGGCGCAGGTGCAGGCGTTGGTGAAGAAACGCGGGATTACGGCGCTTTGGGTGACGCATCGGTTGGAAGAATTAGAGTTTTGTGACGGGGCGTTTTTGCTAGAGTCAGGGAAAGTTGTCGATCGGGGTGATCCTGAACGATTGAAACAGAGACTGATGCAGACGGAAGAAGCCGAAGATTAGCAGTAAAGTGGGCAATTCTTCCGACCCATTACTTTGTCTCCATCCAGTTATTTCCCGATCGAATATCAACGACCAACGGCACACTGAGCGAGACTGCATTTTCCATCACTGATTTGATTTTGGCCTGCAACTCTGACCAAGCCTCTGGCTCGATTTCAAACACCAATTCATCATGCACTTGCAGAAGTAATCGCACTGGATAAGACTTTAATTCTTCATGCAGATGAGCCATTGCGATTTTGATAATGTCCGCACTTGACCCTTGAATTGGTGCATTTGCTGCCGCTCTGAGCGATTGAGCTTCATACTGGTCGCGCAGTTTTAGCTTGTCAAGTTGAATTTTTTCGGGCGAAGTGCCTCTGAGCTTTAGTAGCGCATCCGAATTGAAGTTAAAGTAGCGTCGTCGCCCTTTAATCGTTTCGACATAGCCATTCGCGATCGCTTCTCGCTGCATTTGCTGTAAGTACTCAAAGACACGGGAATAGCGATCGTTAAATCGCTCGATAAAGGTCTTCGCCTGCGATGCTGGAACGCCTGCTTCTCGGGCAAATCGCTGCGCCCCCATGCCGTAGATCACGCCAAAGTTAATGATCTTTCCCAGTCGTCGCTCTTCTGAAGAAATTTCATCTTTCTCCATGAGTAATCGAGCAGTAAGAGAATGGACATCCTCATTGTTGCGATAGGTTTCTAGTAAAACAGGCTCTTGGCTTAGATGCGCTAAAATTCGTAGCTCGATTTGAGAATAGTCTGCGGCAACCATCAGCCAACCTTCTTGAGGAATGAAAGCTTTGCGAATCTGACGACTAAAAGCAGTCCGAATGGGAATGTTCTGTAAGTTTGGATCAGAAGAAGAGAGCCGACCTGTAGAAGTCACCGCTTGATTGAAATCTGTGTGAACGCGATCGCTCTTGGGATTGATTAGCGTCGGCAGCGCGTCAACATAGGTTGATTTGAGTTTAGAGAGCGTCCGATGTTCGACGATCGCATCGACGACTGGGTGATCGCCTTGTAGTTTTTCTAAGGTTGCAGCATCGGTGGAATAGCCTGTTTTGATTTTGCGGGATTTCTTTTTGTCGAGTCCTAGCTTGTCAAACAGAAGTTCGCTTAACTGTTTGGGAGAACCCAGACTGAATGTTTGATCCGCAGAAGCATAGGCTCGTTTCTCGATCTCAGCGAGTTCTGTTTCTAAGGTTTTGGAAAATTGCAGGAGGTAATCTCGATCGATTCTGACCCCAGTTGCTTCCATCTCAGCAAGTACAGGTTCTAAAGGCTGCTCGATCTCGAGTAAAAGCTTGTGGAGCGTCGGAATGGCTTCGAGTTCCGATCGCAAAATGGGCAGGACTCGAAATACGGTGTAAACATCCATGCCGCAGTAGTTGGCAACAGATGGAATTGCAACTTCCGCAATAGTTTTACCCTTGGGAACTAGATCGGTAAACTCTTGGGCGTGAATGCCTAAATATCGATAGCCTAGATCACTGAGCTTGTGGCTTGCTTCTGGATTGAGTACATAGCTTGCTAGCATCGTATCGAAGACGACTCCCGCGAGTTCAATCCCTTGAAACCGGAAGACTAAGCGATCGAACTTTGCATTCTGGAATGACTTGGGATAGCTCGCATCTTCGAGCATGGGACGCAGGGCTGCAAGCACGATCGCTTTGTCGAGATTTTTGCCCGACGAATGCCCGATCGGGATGTAAGCCATTGCATCAGAGTCTGCCCCCCAACAACAACCAATCCCGACTAAATCCGCTTTAATCGGATCGAGATCTGTTGTTTCTGTATCCCAGGCAATGGTTTCTTTTGTCTTTGCTAATCGTTGAACCAGTTCTTGCAGCTTTGCTTCGGTATCAATAATTTGCGGGGTAATTTCTATGGTTTCAAACTTTTCAGCAGTTGCCGTATCTTCTGCACTAAAGAACCATAAATCATCATCTGCATAGTGCGGAACGGCAGGGGTTCTAGATGCGACTTCCGCTTGTGTTGTGTCTTCGGTTTCGCTTGATTCACCGCTGAGGTGCTGTTTCCATTTCTGGATTTTGTTGTAAAACGATTTGAATTCTAAGCGTTCGATTAAGGGTTTGAGTTCGTCTTCGTCGAATCCCTGAAGCTTGCAGCCTGCTGGATCAATTTCTAATGGCACATCGAGATGAATTTGTGCCATCCACTGCGAATGACGGGCGGCATCTACTCCCTCTTCTAACTTCTTCTTGAGCGCTCCTTTGATTTCGTCGATCGAGTCATAAACCTTTTCTAGCGATCCGTAAGTGGTAAGTAACTGAACCGCTGTTTTCTCGCCAATCCCTTTCACACCGGGGATGTTATCCGATGGATCTCCGCACAGGGCTTTGAAATCGACAACTTGAGAAGGCAAGACTCCCAGTTTTTCTTTCACCTGCTCTGTGCCAAATTCTTTGAGCGGTGGGACTCCTTTGCCAAATGTTGTACTCATATAAAGCACTTTGATTTTGTCCTCTGGATCAACCAGTTGGAACAAATCGCGATCGCCGCTTAAAATTTTCACGTCAAAGCCTTCTTGTCTGGCTCGACGCGCCATTGTGCCGATCACATCATCTGCTTCATATCCCGGCACAACGACGATCGGCAAATTCATCACCTTCAAAACTTCCTGAAGATTCTCCAGATCGGGCATAAAATCTTCTGGCGTTTCAGGGCGACCTGCTTTATAGGTTGCGTCCGCCTCATGTCGATAGGTTGCGCCTCCGAGATCGAACGCGATCGCGAGATGGTCGGGTTTTTCTGCTTCTACCATTTCTAGCAGGGCTTTGAGGAAGCCATAAGACACGCTTGTTGGAATGCCGCTCTTCGTGCGTAACCCACCGTCACGACCTTTTGCAAACGCAAAATAGGAGCGAAATGCCAGCGAATGACCATCGACGAGAACGATTTTGGGAGAAGGAGTAGCGCTCAAAATATCGACTAACCAAAAAAGACAAATCCTATTGTAGCGACCCAATGCGGATTCAATCCTCCTTCAAAGGTTGCTTACAGATTCTCCGTATCTGCAAACAGATTGATACTCGTCTAGTTCAGTACAAAATTTGTAGAGATAATTCTCAATAAAAAAACCTGTTCGGGATGAGTAAAGCGAAACTCATTCCGAACAGATTAGGAACTTCGGTTGATTTAGTTCATCACTGCGACTCGCTTATTGATGAGAATCGTAGCGTTTCCCTTTCCCAGCGACCGAAGCTCTTGCGCCATTTGAACGCAAAGAGATTTCCCAGATTTCTCTGAACTCAGGGTACTCAATCTGGGTGGAATTGTAGGGGAGAATTCGGGGAATTTTCGGGGAGATGAAATCTGCGGATACAGAAATCCCAAATCAATTGCGTTTCAGTGATCCAGACTTGGAGGAAGGCAGACCGTTGGGGCGCAGAGCGTTGGAAACTGGAGCGGCGATATCTCCGATGTGCTTAGATCGATCGTCCAAATGGCATGGTGATTTGTATCTGCCACATACAAATGCGTTGCCGTCGCGCTGAGTCCAGAAGGTTCAGAAAATAATGCAGCAAACCTCGTCTGACACCTTCCGTCTGAATCGATCCGTTTGATCTTGTGATTGTAAGTATCTGCAACCCACAACGCTCCAGCAAACTCAACTCCCAAACAATGCTGGAATCGAGCCGCTTCGCCGATTCCATCGACATCCCCGAAGGTATACAAATCCCCGCCACCGCAGACAGTCTTGACCTGGGATGTTTCGAGATCAATCGATCGAATTGAACTCGTCTCACTGTCTGCAATCCATAGTTCTTGTCCATTTGTGGTGATGCCGCTGGGCTGTGCAAAGGCTGCCATTTGAATCGATCCATCAAAACTCGCTTCAGCCCCAGTTCCCGCAAAGGTTTGAATCCTATCTGCCTGCATCTGCCAAATTTGATGCGCGCCTGCCATCGCAATGAATAATTGCTGATTTACCCACACCAGATCCCAGGGTGAATTGAGATCCACCTCCAACGCTTTGCCGCCATGCGGGTAAATCAATCGGCTTTGATGACCTGTTCCCGCGATCGTCGAAACCGTCTTCTGCCTGAGATCAATTCGGCGAATCGCGTGATTTCCCGCATCTGCAACATCGAGAAACGCTTGATTGAGTGCCATTCCCTGCGGATTAGAGAATTCTGCTTGCTCAAACGACCCGTCTTTGAAGCCAGCAGTCCCCGCTCCGATACTCTCTAAAACTTCGCCTTCAAAGGTTGCGACGACAATGCGATGATGTCCAGAATCGGCAATATACAAGCGATCGTCCGCTAAAACTTTTCCTGGGAAAGCGAGGGGAGTAATCCCCGCTTTTTCTAATTCAAACTGCATCGCTTTGGGTTCAATTCCCGTGGCTAATTCGCCAATCAACTGATCGAGCAAGTCTCGCCTGCCTTCGCCTGCGATCATTTTGACAATTCGCCCTGCTGGATTAATCAGCACAAATGTTGGATAAGCCCGAATCGTATAAGATTGCCAAACTTGCAGAGCGTGATCGACGAGAACCGGATGCGTAATTCCGGATCGCAAAATGGCTTGACGAATATTGTCGATCGAGGTTTCGTTTTCAAATTTTGCCGAGTGGATGCTGAGGATCGTTAAGCACTCTGCATACTTCTGCTCCAAATATTTCAAATCAGGCAGGCTATGAAGGCAGTTGATACAGCCATAAGTCCAGAAATCGAGCAGAACAATCCGTCCTCTGAAGGCTTTTAGCGACAGAGAACGATCGACATTTAGCCAGGTGAGATCGGCGGGAAACTCTGGCGCACGAATCATTCTTTGCCGGACATCATCACTTTATCCACAAAATTCGTATAGATATCGCCCTTTTGAAATTCAGCCGTTTCTAGAATTCGCTGATGAAAATTGATCGTTGTGGGTAGCCCTGTGACCGCACATTCTCTGAGTGCCCGCTTCATGCGTAAAATCGCAGAAGGTCGATCGTTGCCCCAGACAATTAGCTTGCCAATCAAAGAATCGTAATAGGGCGGAATTTCGTAATCGGTGTAGACATGCGAATCCATCCGCACACCTGGACCACTCGGCGGCAAGTACCCGCTAATCCTGCCCGGACTGGGGCGAAAATTGTGGTCGGGATCTTCAGCATTAATCCGACACTCGATCGCATGTCCTCGCAGTTCAATTTGATCTTGAGTAAAGCGAAGTTGCTCTCCTTGAGCGATCCGAACTTGCTCAGCGATCAGATCAATTCCTGTAATCATCTCCGTCACCGGATGCTCGACCTGAATGCGAGTATTCATCTCCATAAAGTAGAACTCACCCGAACGATCGAGCAAAAATTCAACGGTTCCTGCACCGACATAGTTAATCGATTTTGCGGCGGCAACGGCTGAAATTCCCATCTTCTCGCGCAACTCGGGCGTAATCGCACAACTGGGAGCTTCTTCTAATAGCTTCTGGTGACGACGCTGAATCGAACATTCTCGCTCACCCAAATGCACCACATTCCCATAGCTATCTGCCAAAATCTGAAACTCAATGTGGCGCGGATTCTGCACAAATTTCTCGACATACACGCCCGGATTCCCAAATGCCGCTTCTGCTTCTCCTTGTGCCGCATGAAATAGCTTTTCGAGTTGGTCATCGCTCGGGACAAACCGCATCCCCCGACCGCCTCCGCCTGCTGTCGCTTTAATAATGACCGGGTACCCGATCTCTCTTGCAATCTCCCGCGCTTCCTCTTCACTATGCACTAAGCCTTTACTGCCTGGAACCGTCGGCACACCGACTCGCTGCATCGTTTTTTTGGCAGTAGACTTGTCTCCCATTGCCCGAATCGAATCAGGCGACGGACCAATAAATGAAATCTGATGATCGGCGCAGATTTCAGCAAATCGAGCATTCTCAGCTAAAAAGCCATAGCCGGGATGAATTGCCGTGGCATTGCGTGTCAGAGCCGCTGCAATGATATTTGGAATATTGAGATAGCTCTTACTGCTTGCAGGTTCGCCAATACAAACCGCCTCATCAGCCAACTGAACGTGAAGCGAATTGCGATCGATCGTCGAGTGAACCGCCACCGTTGAAATTCCCATCTCTTCACAGGTGCGAATGATTCTTAGGGCGATTTCTCCCCGGTTTGCGATCAGAATTTTTGAGAAACGCATGTTCAGTAGCCTAGATCCGTAAACAGTAGAATAAAGCGAATGGGGGTGCATTGCGTAGATTTTTGTCGCTCACTTCGGAATCTGCCGCATCACCGCAGGCGCAAGAGCTGACCACAGCGGCGTATTGATTCCCGCTGCGTCTAAAGCTTCGGCTGACCAAGTGTTACAAGTTCGTAATGCAGAATAGTATCCGGTCGCTGCATAGAACCCATCCGTCGTCGCGGCTCCCTGCTTCAGATGGATAAGATTGCCCTGTGGATCGCGATCGAATGAGTTCTGCACAAATTTCACGAATGCTAGATATTGTTCTCGATCGACTCCGACGCAGCGAAGTTCTTGGGGTCGATCGGCATAGCCTTTGACGTACATTGCAGAAGCATTTCCAGGCTTCAATAAAACCCGAGCAATATCCAAAACGTTCATACTTTGCCAATCAGGGACTTCAGTATACCAAATGCGATCGCCCCACCCCATCTTTAAATAGCGATAGTTCTGATTTGTATCGCTCCCAATCTGCTCCAAGTTGAGAAACTGCCGCCAGTCATACACGCCATTGTCGATCGGAATCATCAAATTGACGTGCATCGCATCGCCTTCAACATAGATTTGATAGGGGTGTTTGTCACAGGACTGTGCCGCATTCCAGCGACGGGGGGTAAAAAAGCCGATCGTTAAGGCACTAGTTAGTAACAAAACTCCACATATTGCGCTCTGAGTCAGGCGAACAAACGCAGTACGATACTTCATGTGAGCTTATGAGTAGAGATTATGGGCAGAAAACCGACTCCCACTGAAAAAAGAGTGACGCTATCGGGGGTGAGTTGGCAAGCATTTGAAGCATTGCTTGACGAATTGGGAACTGATCGCACTGCGAGAATCACTTACGATCGTGGTGCGCTCGAAATGATGACTCCCCTCGAAGAACACGATCGCTGTAATCGCTTGATCGAGTCTCTCATTTTAGTAGTTGCAGATGAACTTTACCGAAAGATCTATTCGCTTGGCTCGGTGTTGCTGACACTTCCGGATGTGGGTCGAGCGATTCAACCTGAAGCAGTTTATTCACTCAATGAGGTGCGGTTAGCGGATCGGGCTGAACTGGATATGAATCGAGTCGCTCCCCCAGATTTGGCAGTTGAAATTGCGATCGCGCAGGGCAAGATCGATCGCTTCTCAATGTATGCGTCGATGGGTGTGCCTGAACTCTGGTTTTATCTGACGACGATTGGGGATGATGTGCTGAAGGGAAATTTGCAGATTTTTCAGCTTCAAGGCGATCGCTATGTTGAGACGGCAAATAGTAAGATTTTTCCGACCCTACCAGCAAAGCGGATTTTAGAATTTCTAGAGCAGAGCGATACGATCGGACTGGCTCAGGCTTTGATTGTGCTGCGGGATTGGATGAAGAAGCAACTTTGAATCGATCGCAATTTTCCCGCATCAGGCTTCAAACCTGGTGCGGGATAGAGCAGAGGCTATTTCTTGGGAAAAGTTGGCAATTCGACGGCTGCCAAAGAATCGAGTTTTTTCTGCGATCGCTGAGGATAAACCACAGGTGAGGGACTTTCTCCCATTTCAGGTCGCTCGATCGGCTCATCTCGCCGAATTCGATCCGTTGCACCAAGCGTAATAAAGGGCGAGACAGATTGCACTACTGGCTCAGTCACAGGCGACAACAAGAGAGACGAATCAACAGCAATCTCCGATCCAGTCTCAACAGGCGCGATTTCGGGAGTCGCCTCGACTTCGATCGCAGGTTCTTCGGGATTTTCAGGCTCCAATTCGGGTTCTGATTGCGCTTGAATCTCAGCAGGCGCAAACAAATTCAGAGATTGATGCACAGAGGCAGGCTCATCCGTCGATCGCTTAATCGTATAGCTCAGCGCTGGATGAATCACGATCGGTTCTGGCAGTTCAGCCTCATCGATTGCAAATGGCAGGTCTGCAAACGGCACTTCTTCCTCGAATGGCTCGACTGCGATCTCGTCTGATCCCGTCTCCGATTCAACAAATAGACTCTCTTCATCCGGTGCAGTTGCCCAAGCCACTGGAGTCAGTTCTGGCTGATGCCAGGGCGATGAACTCTCAAGCGTCGTAGACCAGGGTTGAACGGGCTGCGCTTTGGTAAATTCAACGGGATCAGATTGGCACTCGCTTTGAGAAATCGCCTGATCGACAGACGCTTCGATTTTCTGAGTTGCCGAGACATCTAGACATTTTTCTAAAGCTGCCTTGAATTGCAGCGTGTACTGTTGCTGACGGTTTAAGCGCGATCGCAGATCCTTACAATCTGACTCAGACTGCCGCAGGTGTTGAATCTGCTCATCATACTGCTGCTTCGTCAAGGCACAGTCGCGCTCTAGCTGTGCCACGCGGCTCTGGCTTGACTCAAGTTGCGTCGTCAATGTCTCAATCAAAATCTGCTGCTTCTGTTGAACTTGATGCGATTGCTCTAGCGATTGAGAGAACTGCGTCGCTTCTGCCTGCATCGCATTGATCGTTTCAAGTTGTTCAGCGAGTTGCGCTTCTTGGTCTTTTAATCTCTGGCGCGAGGCATCAAGTGCTTGACGCTGTTTCGCAATCATTACAGTTTGCTGCTGTGAAAGCTGAGATTCTTTGAGCGATCGCTGTTCTGCCTCTGCTTGCTGCGTACTCAATTGCGTTTCTAATCGCTTGGTTTCGGCTCTCAATGCCGCATGAGCTTCACCCAAGGAAAATTCTAATTCTGCCACGCGCGATCGCAGGCGTTGATTTTGCTGTTCGAGATCTTGGAAGCGCCAACCGACTTGAGAAGGTTGAGGCTCATCGGTTGCTTTAGGAACGCTATCGACCTCGATCGCATTCGGGAAATTAACGGTCGTCCAAGATTCACTTGACTGTATTTGAGTCTCAGCTTGGGGAATCTCGATCGAATCAGGGGAAGGTTTGGGGGTTTCAGCTTCACTCATGGGATAACCTGCAAAACGTGATCAACTCAGCACAGCAGAGGGCTTTAACGTTTGGGAACGTTTAATGATACTTAGTTATAGCGATAGTTGATCAGAATTGAACGTTTTCTTACAAATTTCTGTCACACATCGCACCACAGCCTAATTTATCAGCCTTTAGAGAAAACTGGCAATGTCTTGAATCGTTGCATTGACTGTTTTCTCGTCATATAAACTATGGCTATCCCTTTTTACGATCGCTCATGCCCCTAGAAGAGATTGAAATTTTATCGGCTGAAGAAGTGCGTCGCACGGTGAATCGCCTTGCTTCAGAAATTGTCGAGCGATCAGGTGATTTATCCAAATTGGTGCTGCTAGGAATTTATACACGCGGCGTTCCCCTGGCAAAAACGCTCTGTGAGCAGATTCAAATTCTCGAAAAAGTCGAGGTTCCATTAGGCGCGATCGATATTACTTTCTACCGCGATGACCTCGATACGATCGGTGTGCGCACGCCTGCCAAAACAGATATTCCTTTCGATCTCACAGGCAAAACGGTCGTCTTAATCGATGATGTCATTTACAAAGGACGCACAATTCGCGCTGCCTTAGATGCGGTGAATGATTACGGGCGACCGGGAGTGATTCGATTAGGGGTTCTCATCGATCGCGGACATCGAGAAGTGCCGATTCACCCAGATTATGTGGGAAAACAACTTCCAACTGCAAAAGAAGAGAAGGTCAAAGTCTATCTACAAGAAATAGATGGGCGAGATGGTGTTGAACTTATCAAAGGATAAAAATGGACGGAGCGATCGAAACCCAGAACCGCAAAGCAGATCACCTCAGAGTTTGCTTAGAGGACGATGTGCAATGTCGCGAGATGACTACGGGATTAGAGCATTATCACTTTACACATTGCTGTTTGCCCGAACTCGATCGGGCTGAAATTGATCTCAGCACCCAGTTTTTGCATAAATCCCTGAGTGCGCCGATTCTGATTTCATCGATGACGGGCGGCACAGATTTGGCAAAGAAAATTAATTACCGACTCGCAGCGATCGCGCAAGAATATCGGTTCGCGATGGGAGTCGGTTCGCAGCGAGTGGCGATCGAGAATCCTGATGTTGCCGATTCGTTTAAAATCCGCTCGATCGCGCCAGATGCGTTGCTATTTGCCAACCTGGGTGCAGTTCAACTCAATTACACCTATGGAATCGAGCAATGTTTGAGTGCGATCGAGTTACTCGAAGCCGATGCGTTGATTTTGCATTTGAATCCTTTACAAGAAGCGGTGCAAACTCGGGGCGATCAGAATTTCCGAGGATTGCTCGACAAGATTGCTCAGCTTTGTGAAACCCTGCCTGTGCCCGTAATTGCGAAAGAGGTTGGGAACGGCATTTCTAAGCAAATGGCAGAAAAACTGATTCAAAGCGGCATTCATGCGATCGATGTTGCAGGTGCAGGCGGGACTTCTTGGGCAAAAGTCGAAAGCGGTCGCGCTCAAGATCCAAAGCAGCGACGATTAGGCATGACCTTTGCCGATTGGGGAATTCCGACTGCCGACTGTATTGCTCAAGTTCGCCAAGTCTCTCAGACGGTTCCCTTAATTGCTTCTGGCGGATTGCGAAATGGCTTAGATGTGGCGAAAACGATCGCGCTTGGAGCAGATTTAGGGGGATTAGCATTGCCATTCTTAAAAGCAGCGAATGACTCAGAAGAAGCGCTCCACCTACTAGTGGAGATTCTGCAAGCTGAACTGACGACGGTTCTGTTCTGTACAGGCACACGAGATTTGGCTGAATTAAAGCGATCAAACGTGTTGATCAAACGAAACTGAAGCTTTAATGATTCTTGATTCCGCCTGAAAAGGCGACCCTGTACAGTTCAGTCCTTTCGCTTCATTTTCATCAGCGTCGCCCCCTAAATCTTCCAGCAAGACTAAATCTTCCAGTAAGACTAAATCTTCCAGTAAGACTTAGAGGACGAGCTTCAAGAAACTGATGTCAGTCGGTTAGTCAAACAGTAGGTTATGCTTCAACTGCTTCTCTAACTTCAGCAAGTTCGGGTTGGTTTTGGGTCGGCTGGTGCAACACTGCCCAAATCGCTCGAACCACAAAGGCCATCATTGAAAGTGCCCCGATTGTGAAGATCACATCTCCTGGAATTCGCAGCCAGACTGTCCAGCGCATCCAGTCAGAACCAATGACTTCTGCACTGCGAGCGTACCAAGTCCCATGATTCACAGATTGAACTAACTGATAGAATCCGTTCGGAATCAAGCCAAATACCAACATGATGACCAGTCCCCCGTTGATATGCCAGAACGAGAACTTCAGCAAGCGTTCATTCCAAGCTTTTTCGGGTGTGATCTCTCTAAGCGCAAAGAGCATCAGTGCCAGTGCTAGCGAACCATACACCCCAAATAGCGCAGCATGAGCATGAATCGGAGTCGTATTCAAACCTTGCGAGTAGTAAAGCACGATCGGGGGATTGATCAAGAAGCCAAACATACCCGCTCCAATCAAATTCCAGACACAGGTAGCGATAAAGAAGCGCAGCGGCATCCGGTAGAATCCTTCCGCATTTTGAGACAGCTTCAGCGATTTTGTGACTTCAAAGCCAATCAGAGTTAACGGAACAACTTCAAGTGCCGAGGCAACTGCACCCATTGCCGTAATGAACACCGGAGTTCCAGCAAAGTAGAGGTGGTGTAGAGTTCCTAGCACGCCACTACCGAGGTAGAGAATCGTCGTTAAGTAAGTGGCTCGCAGGGCTGCTTTTTTATTCAAGAAACCCAGTTCACTACAGAGATACGCGATCGCAACTGTTGCAAACACCTCGAAAAATCCTTCTACCCAAAGGTGAACCACCCACCAGCGCCAGTATTCAGCCACACTCATTGGGGTGTGATTGCTATACATCAAGCCTGCTGAGTAAAAGAGCGGAATTGTAATCGCGGAGTAAAGGAAGAAGTGATTCAACCCAGTTTTAGAGCCTTCTTGTTTTAGAGCAGGTTTTAGCGCTCGATACATCAACCAGAGCCAGAACGTCATGCCACCGATGAGCAAGATTTGCCAAACGCGACCGAGTTCTACATATTCATAGCCTTGGTGTCCAAACAAGAAGCTGAGATTGTTCCCCAGAATTCCTTGAATCCCTGCCCAAGACCCAATCATCGAACCGATGACGACGACAGTTAATGCAGCCAGTAGCACACCATTCCCCAAAGCTTGTTGCTTCGGTTCATGTTTTCCAAAGCGAGGTGCAAAGTACAATCCGGCAGCTAACCAGCAAGTCGCAATCCAAAAGACTGCTA
>JALOOO010000363.1 GCA_025454375.1 Leptolyngbya sp. Prado105
TGGCAAGATTACATCAAAGTCCTGGAAGCGGAAATCAAATCTGGCTCGGCTAGAAAAACGTTACTCGAGAAGGAGATTGAATCGCTACAGACTCGTGCTGATTCGCTTCAAGATGAAACGCAAGCTGCGAAGGAATTGCTGGGCTCGATCAATTCAAAGCACCAAGTCGCGGTCGACCAAGTCAAATTTACAGAGCAGACTCTCTCTAGATTGAATGCCGAAATAAGGTCCGCAGAAGCTAATCTTAGTATTTACCTAGCCCAGCAAAACGACGCCGAAGATAAGCTTCATGTGCTTGCGGTCGAAAGTGATGATTTGAAATCTGAGATCGAAAGAGCAATGCATAAGAGGGATTTGGAGCTAGCCAATGTTAGTGAACTCCAGAGTCGATCACAAAAACTTGAGTCGCTCGTAATTGATTTGCAACAGGAAAAGGATCACTTCGCTTCGCAGGTTTCCGCCTTAAAAGACGAAGCAGATTTGTTAGGTGATTCAAACCGAGAAAGTCGCGTTATGCTTTCCGAACTGGAGCATGAAATTTCATTGCTTGAGAACTCCGCCAAGGAACTCGATTATGTCAAGGAGCAGGTGGTTGATCAAAAGAACGAGTTGAAACAACTTGAAGCAGAGTTAGGCGATCTGCGAATCAGAAAAACGGTTGTCGAAGAAGAGGTTCAGGCACTCGAACAGAAACGACAGGGACTGAGTCATCTCGAACAAGACTTTGAAGTAAAGTCTGCTGATTTGGCGAATCTGAAACTTGAGTACGAGCAGCAAAGCGATCGACTCTGTAAGTTAGCCGATGAGATCGTTGCCCAAAATCACCTTAAAGATGATCTTGCAGAAATGGAAAACCGTCTTGAACAAACTAAATCGGCTCTTCAGTTGCTCGAAGATGAAAGAGCTACTCGAGAATCAAAGCTAAAAGAGTTCGATGTTTTAATCTCAAATCGCGAGGAAGAATTGAGCCGAATTCAGGCATCAATCCAAGATAGAGTGGTCGATGTTCAGGTGCTTATCGATTCCATTGCGACTCGTGAAAAGGAAGCTCAAGGATTAACGAATCGCATTGAGCAATCAAACAAAGAAATTCGCAAGCTGGCGGCCTTTAGATCCGCTACGGAAGAAACCATCGGCGAATTGATGCGGGAGGTCGATCGGCTAAAAGAAGAAATCCGTGTACGCAATCAAGAGCTTGAGACTGCAGAGCACGCGGAGGAGTCTATGAAAGCTGAAATGGGATCGATTGAATCCCAAATTGAGACACTACTGCAGAATCAACTCTCGCTTAAGAATGAATCCGAGACGACAATGCTGCAATTGGCGTCGGACAAAGCAGAACTACTCGCGATTAGAATTCAACTTTCCAGTTCCGAGACCGAGTCAAATACATTGCGCGAGACTATCCTTGCGTTGCATGAAGAAGTTGCGAGTGTAACTGCCGAATTGACGGAGAGAAGGCTTGAGTTAGAGTCGATTCAGCACAATGTGGAGGTCACTACATCGGTTGCTCGCGCGGAGAACACTTTACAACAAGCCGAAACCGTTTCGATCGAGCAGTCCCAGTCTGAAGAATCTCAGATTCAGTCAGAGGAGCAGATCTCAATCGAAGAGGATGTCTGGAGTGGGCTGAACGAATTGAAACAGCTTGAGGAAAGTGTTCGATTAAATCCGCGTGACGCAGATTCGAATCGGCCATGGAATTCCGGGGTTGGAGAATCGAAAGCGACCGCTAGGGTTTCTGCACCATCCATATCTCGAAGCGACGCATGGGCCGATATCTTCTCCAACAATAATTAGCGACGCTCCGATTTTCGCCTTCGAGGCTCCGAAATAGGCAAGGCGGTAATCTTTCGTTTAGGAGAGGCTACCGCCTTAAGTGCAATTTGATGCAATTAGCTGCTTAAGACTTTTCCATGTTACGTATTGGGGGCGATAGTTCACGAACGCCATTTTTAATCGGAACATACGATCATGTTCTGCGTTTTGAGTACCGCTACTCTTGTGTACAGGTTTCGATTGATGTTGTTTGCGCAAGCTTGGGGTTCGATTAGTCAAAGTTCCTTTTGGGCTGTTTCTGTTGCGATTGGGTTCTTCACGATCAAAGGAATCTTGTGGCTGACGATCCCGTTTTTGGTAGTTCGCGTTCGAAAGCTGATCTTGAAACGAAACGAAGCCCATTACTTGTCATCCAAGCAGTAGGCCAGTCCGCTGGGCGGTTCCATCGCAAAGAGCCAATGCATTGGGATAAAGGGGGATGGTGAGGGGCCTCCCCTTTGTCCCAAGGCGAGCTGCATTAAAGACATTGAGAGTGCATGTGCAATAGCGTCTGATCGTGTAATTCTGTCTCATTGAAAACGAAATATGTGGTTATCCACAATCGTTATGTTGGCACGGAGTCTCAATAAGAGAATAGAAAGCTCTAGAAATGCTATGATCTGGTCAATTGCATCAACTTGACCAACTGAGTAACGGATTCGACCTCGAGCTTTTTGGTAATTCGGCTGCGGTGAACTTCTACCGTTTTAGGGCTTATAGAGAGAAGTTTGGCGATCTGTTTTGACAGTTTTCCTTCGAATACCAATTCCGCAATTTCTCGCTCTCTTGCCGTAAGTGCTTGAAAACGATTGGCGAACTGGGTTCGCAAGTTCTCTCGAAGTCGTCTATCGGCGTCAATTTGCAATCCTGACTGGACTGCTTCAACCAAATTGTCGTAGTCAACAGGCACCTCAAGCACCGTCATTGCACCCCTTTTCATGGCCCGTACCGCAAGTTCCACGGTGCCGTTCCGAGTGATGAGAACAAATGGAAAAACACCATGTTGCGAATGAAATTGCGATACCAAATCTAACCCACTGGTGCCAGTTAACTCATGGTCCACCACTAAACACGGTGGGCTCGCCACGCACATCATATCCAAGGCATGCCGCGAAGAGGAAAACGTGCTGCAGGGAATTCCCGCTTCGGTTAATACGAAGGAGATGGCGATTTGCAATCGCTCATCATCACTCACAACCCAGACACTTGCGTTACCCGTCGTCATATACATGACTCCCTGGATAAAAACGAACCCTAGGAAAAAATGATATCTGCCGTCCATGCCATAAACGTATCCTAGTGCTACTGAGATCTTTGAACAATGTGGGCAACCACCACCTGGGATAAGGAAAACCCCAATATCTTGTTACATTTTACAATGCGTGCCAGTTTGGCGCATTTTTCTTTGCCCCCGTCCACTTAACGTGCGGTTTAGTTGGCAAACAAGTCGATTCGATGGGCATCATTAATGAGATGATCTTCTTTCGGCTATGGAGCTGAAAATCCCTTTGTCTTGGTTTCCTGCTGGCTACTTGAACAATGAAGCAGGGTCGGCTGAAATTAGTTTCCGAACTGCTAGAAGTCCGCTGATGGTGCACATGACGAGAGTCAAGCAGAAAACGAGCGCGAGCCTACCCGAAGTAAGTCTCATAACAAGTCCCGTCCACTCCGCTAAAAACATGTATAAGCACCAGCTTATCAACCAGCCAGGTAAGAAGCCGATTATGCTCAAGTATAACGATTGCATGAACACAAATTGCAGAAAGTAGCTTGTGCCATATCCCATTGCTTTAAGAGTCGCGAACTCAGGAAGATGGTCAGATATGTCGGTGAATAAGATCTGATAACAGATAATAATTCCGACAAACAATCCCATGATTGTTCCGATGGTAAAGATCGCTCCGATTGGAGTATTACGTTGCCAAAATCCGACCTCTCTTTGTATCAAATCCGCCTTG
>JALOOO010000364.1 GCA_025454375.1 Leptolyngbya sp. Prado105
CCGCCCGCGCCTGAAGGGCGGGCTATTCGATCAAGTCCACTGAACTGGACTGGGAGCATTCAGCCTGGTTTAGCAGGGTTGTCCTGCTAGCCCGCCGTTAACGCGCGGGTGGGTGAATGCAGCAAACGAGATGAACCTAATCTGCAAGAAGTCCAATGAATGAGACGTGCGCTGCTACGACTTTCCAACCGTCTGAAGTTCGCATCCAAGTTTGGCTTTGTCGTCCTGATTGATTGGACCGTTCAAACTCCGTATTCGCTGTTGCAAAATCTCGCCCGTAAGTTGTAATGACGGTATTTTTCAACGTTCGATCGAGTCCTTTAGGCGATCGACCTGCACGAAATTTAGCAATTTCCTCATAGCCGTATAAATTCTCAGTGGCTCCATATCGAATCGTACGTGGACTCTTCCAAAAGAGTCGATCGAGCCTTTCTACATCGTTACTGACTAACGCTTTCTCGTATTGTTCAAATGCTGCGGTGACTTCTGCCAAAACTTCCGGGAGATTAATATCCATTGCGGCTCAGTCCTAGAGACTATTCTTTGCTGTAGATTTCATTGTGTCTTGAATTCGGTACAGTTTGATCAATGTTCGCACGCTCGCCGTATGCAGTTAGTTGTTGAAGCGCTTCCCAGTAGCCCAGTAGAGTCTGCTGAAGGGGTTGGCTTGAAGTACGTCACTGATGAAATGCCCGGAATTACAAGAAAGAAATCAGGGAAGAATTTTGCCTATTTTGATGTGAATGGCGATCGCATTCGCGATCAGAAAACGATTCAGCGCATCAATTCTCTAGCGATTCCCCCTGCCTATAAAAATGTGTGGATTTGTCCTTTAGAAAATGGGCATTTGCAAGCTACGGGACGAGATGCAAAGGGACGAAAGCAATATCGGTACCATCCACTTTGGCGATCGATTCGGGATCAAAATAAATTTTCTCGGATGATTGCATTTAGCCAAGCCTTACCAGATATTCGACGACAGTTGGAAAAGGATCTATCACGACCTGGATTACCGAAGCAAAAAGTCATTGCGACAGTTTTGAAGTTGATGGAATTGACGCGCATTCGGGTTGGCAACGAGGAATATGCGAAGACCAATAATTCCTATGGTTTAACAACGCTACACGATGATCATGTGAATGTTTCCGGCTCAAAAATTCAGTTTGAATTTCGGGGAAAAAGCGGAGTTGACCATGCCATAGAAGTCACTGATAAACGTCTCGCAAAAATCGTAAAGCGATGTCAAGATCTTCCGGGTCAGGAGCTTTTTCAGTATTTGGATGATCAGGCTCAGGCTCAAGATATTACCTCGACTGACGTGAATGACTATTTGAAAAACATCACAGAGCAAGACTTTACGGCAAAAGATTTTCGGACTTGGGCAGGTACAGTTTTAGCTGCTTCTCACTTAGCTGAGATGGGTAAATTTACTTCTCAAACTGCGGCAAAGAAAAACATTACTCAAGCGATTAAATCTGTCTCTGCTTATCTGGGAAATCGCCCTGCAACTTGTAAAAAGTACTATGTTCATCCCAATGTTCTAGAAGCTTATTTAGATGAGTCGCTGCATGATGTGGTCGAAAAGCATCATGAGATCGTGATCGACGATAAACATGCTCTGCAATGTGATGAATTGATTGTTGTGGCGTTACTTGACGGTCGATCGAGCAATGATCTGTGATCCTCTAACTTGCTGTCGGAATTGGCGGAAATGTTGGAGGCGATCTAGGGGAAATGAGCCGCTCAAAACATCGCTAACCCACCTTCTCAAAAATCATGATGTGCTGCTGAGGCAAGCCATTGCGAGTCTCCACATACTGCAAACCCGCCACACTCATCTCCTGCCTCACCTGCTTCTGAGTCATCTTGTGCAATCCCTTGATCATCACAAACGGATTCTCCCCCCGATACTCCACTAAAACTACTCGACCTTTGAGTTTAAGCGATCGGACAATTCCCGCGATCATTTCCTGGGGATACTCAAACTCATGATACGCATCCACCATCAATGCCAGATCGACACTGTTCTCCGGCAAATTCGGACTTGTCTCACTGCCTAAAATTGGCTCTACATTCGCAATCTTTTTCTCGCCCTTGAGATCGTTCAAAATCTCCAACATCTCAGGCTGCACATCCACTGCATAAACTTTCCCCTGTGGAATTTGAGGCGCAATTCGGAAGCTAAAATATCCCGTTCCGGCTCCAATATCTGCCACCACGCTGTCCGGTTTAAGCTGCAATGCTGAAATTACTTTTTGCGGTTGTTCCTCCGTCTCGCGGCTCGATCGCTCAAGCCAACCTGCCCCTTGATGTCCCATGACCTGAGCAATCTCACGATTCATGTAGATCTTGCCAATTCCATCCGGATCATGATTGCTGCGAACCTCATAAGTATCCGCCCAGACAGGCGAACTTAAACTGATCCAAATCGCAAAAACGACTGCCAACCTTTTCCAAAACATTGCACTTCCTCGATACGGATTCTGCCGCTAAGAGCCTGTAAACTGTTGTCAGTTTTTATCAATTCTAATGCCGTGTTCCTGACTAAACGTTCAATCCTCATCCAAATCACCGTCGGCATCGCGATCGCCATGGCGATTATCTTCTTTGCTCATCCGTCTCGTGCCCTCCAAGCCCAAATCACGCCAAAATCTCCCGCCCTTGGAGACACAATCTCACTGATTACCCAATCTCAAACGGCTCCCTCCGTCAGCTTTAATGGCAAGACCTACCCAGCTTTCGATCTGGGCAACAATCGCTATCGCACTCTTTTACCCACGACCCCCCTCGATCGTCCAGGTCGTTTATCGATTCAAGTCGCAGCGGGAACGGAGACGCAAGCGATTCCAATCACTTTGAGAAATCGATCGTTTCCCACTCAAAGCATTTGGCTCCCACCTGGAAAAGATAGCAATGGCGACGACGCAGAATTCGATCGTGTTGATGCGTTTAAAGCGATCGTTTCTCCTGAAAAGCTTTGGTCAGGTAAATTTCTCCGTCCCAACAAAGGCGAAGTTAGCTCTGGCTACGGAATCCGTCGTTACTACAACGGAGTGTTTGCCAAAGATTACTATCATCGTGGCATTGACTACGCAGGCGGACAGGGTTCCGCGATCGTCGCTCCCGCCGCAGGTCGAGTCGTCCTGATTGGACGCGAATCTCAAGGCTTTAGAGTGCATGGAAACTGTGTTGGACTCGATCACGGTCAAGGAGTCGAATCGATTTACATTCACATGAGCCGAATCGATGTCAAAGAAGGCGATCTCGTCAAACCTGGACAGCGCATTGGAGCCGTTGGCGATACCGGATCTGCGACTGGACCGCACTTACATTGGGGCGTATTCGTCCATAGCTTAGCCGTTGATCCGACTTCCTGGCGCACAGGCGAATTTGAATAATCTATCTTTTGACGATCTCGCTCTTCTAACTTGAGCCAGATAAGTCTGTCTTGACCTTCCCGGTAGAGTGCAATTGACCTCTAAACGGGAAGTTTTTTATTATGTCTAAACTAGAAGATGCCATTGAAACTGCTAAGGAAATCCTGCCAAACATTACCCCAACGCCCCCCGAACTCAAAACGGAATCTTCGGTTCACAACCTGAAGTCTCGCTTGGAGTGGGGCGAGCCTGCCTTGACGATTCTCGATGTTCGCCCACGTGATATCTACAATCGTGGTCATATCATGGGTGCAATGGAATTTCCAATGGATCAGTTGGTCGAACTCGCGCAGAAAAACCTCGAAACTAAGCGC
>JALOOO010000365.1 GCA_025454375.1 Leptolyngbya sp. Prado105
ACTCTGAGAGCCTGAGCCTTGCACCAAGCTTAATGCAGCATTCTGAGCCTCTAGCGCCTTCTCTTTGCCGTGGTACTGCGTGACGATATCGAGTGCTAGAAGTTTTTGGCGCTCTCGCGGGTTCTCTGGCAATTGGTCGAGGGGTAAATCGGTGAGCAGCTCGAAATATTGCGCGATCGCCGAATCGGGGACTTTCTCCAATTTTGAGTACATGCTGAGCGCATCTTCTGACAACCCGACATAATTGCCCAACGACTTCGACATCTTCTGCACCCCGTCTAATCCCGGCAAAATCGGCATCAATAGCCCAAACTGCGGAACCTGCCCAAAATGTCGCTGCAAGTCTCGTCCGACCGCCAAATTAAATTTCTGATCCGTCCCGCCCAATTCGACATCCGCTGCAAGTGCCACCGAATCATAGCCCTGCATCAACGGATAGAGAAACTCATGCAGATAAATCGCATTTCCCTGCTTGTATCGCTCGGCAAAGCCTTCTTTCGCAAGCATCTGCCCTACCGTCATCGTCGCTAACAATTCTAGAATTTTGGGCAAATCCAACTGTGAAAGCCATTCTGAGTTATAGCGAATCTCCAACCGTCCAGGAGTCTCAAAATCTAAAATTGGGCGCAATTGCTGTAAATAGGTTTTCGCATTGGCAACTACATCTTCTTGGCTCAACTGCTTGCGGACTTCAGATTTGCCCGTCGGATCGCCAATCCTTGCCGTAAAATCTCCAATCAACAGCACCGCAACATGCCCAGCATCCTGAAACTGCCGCAGCTTCCGGTAGAGAGTACTATGCCCCAGATGGATATCCGTTCCGGTCGGGTCAATCCCGAACTTAATTCGCAACGGTCGCTCATGCTGCTGCAAACGAGCGCGTAAATTTTCAGTGGCAAGCGTAGAATCTGGCTGATCCGGAAAAATCTCTGTCGTTCCCCGAAATAGCCAGTCAAGAGAGTGAGACATACTTTATACTTTTGAGAAAATCAATGACTGCATCTGTTCCGTAATCTACGATACTGACCCTGTGTCATTTTCAATCACGAGTTTGACAAACTACTATAGTTTTTATCTAGCTGAGCTTTCTTGAAACTTTGTTCCATTTCAACGAGTCTCAATTATCCTACTAGAGTTACGGAATCCTTCCCCGGAAACGCTCACTTGATTTGAGCATCGAACCCCAACTTTTACGAAAGAGAGTTTGCCGTGTCGTCCAACACCCTCAGACAAAAGCAGCGTCAACCCGAAACCACCCTGGAATTCATTCAATCCGTCGGAAAAGTCACAGGCGGAACGCTCCTTGCGATTACGATGCTGTCAAGTTCTGTGATTGCAGGTGGACTTGTCGGGCTTGCGATCAGTTTTCGCAATTTGCCTGATGTGCGATCGCTTCGAGGATACAAACCGAGCGAAACCACCCACGTCTACGACATGAAAGGTAAAATGCTCGCCAGTATTCACGGCGAAGCAAACCGGGAAGTCATTCCCCTCAACCAAATTTCTCCCCATCTCAAACGCGCAGTGATTGCGATCGAAGATAGCTACTTCTACTCGCATCGCGGCGTCAATGGCGGCGCGATCGCACGGGCATCGGTTGCCAACTTTACGACAGGGCGCACCGTCGAAGGCGGCTCGACCCTGACTATGCAGTTGGTGAAAAACCTATTTCTCTCTCCTAAGCGTGCCTTGAGCCGAAAAGTCGCGGAGGCAGTCCTATCGCTGCGAGTGGAACAGATTTTCAAGAAAGATCAAATCTTGGAAATGTACCTCAATCAGATTTACTGGGGACATAACAACTACGGGGCACAAACGGCTGCAAGAAGCTACTTCAACAAAGACGCATCAAAGCTGAATCTCGCTGAAGCTGCCATGATGGCGGGTCTGATCCAGTCTCCTGAAGAACTCAGCCCCTTTGTCGATATGAAACAGGCAAAAGCCCGTCAAGCGGATGTCTTAAACCGAATGCGAGAACTCGGTTGGATTACCGCCCAAGAAGAAGCCGCCGCCCGCAAACAGCCAATTAAACTCGGTAAAATCACCTCGTTCCAAACGAGTCAGATGCCCTATGTCACGAATGAAGCGATCAAAGAATTAACTCGCAGATTTGGACGAGATGCGGTTCTCAAAGGCGGGATGCGAATTCAAACGACGATCGATTCTAGGATGCAGCGAATCGCTGAAGATACGGCTCGTCGTTGGATCGCAAGCCTGAATTCCCAGGGGGTGTATGCGGATCAGATGGCGATCGTTTCAGTCGATCCTCGCACTCATTTCGTCAAAGCAATGGTCGGGGGCGTGGACGCGAAGAAGAGTGAATATAACCGTGCGACTCAAGCGCTCCGACAACCCGGTTCTGCCTTTAAACCGTTTGTGTATTATGCAGCTTATGCCTCTGGACGATATTCTCCTGATGCGACGATTTTAGACGCACCTGTTGGATATCCCGATGGCTACGAGATGTATTATCCACAAAACTACGATCGCTCTTTCGGCGGGGCAATGACGCTCAGACGCGCATTAGAAACCTCTCGAAATATTCCAGCGGTCAAATTAGGACAGGAGATCGGCTTAAACAAAGTCGTCGAGATCTGCCGCAGTATTGGCATCAAGAGTGCGATCGATCCGGTTATTTCATTACCATTGGGTTCAGTTGACCTGACCCCGCTTGAAATGGCGGCAGGATATGCGACATTTGCAAACAACGGCTGGTATTCTGACACAACGCTGATTGCTCAAGTGTCCGATAGCAGCGGTAACGTCATCTTAGACAACACTCCCAAACCAAGACTCGTTCTCGATTCTTGGGCATCTGCTGCGCTAAATGACACCCTGCAAGGCGTGATCACGCGAGGAACAGCAACCTCGGCTCAAATTGGTCGTCCTGCTGCCGGAAAGACTGGAACCACCTCGTCAGAGCGTGATATCTGGTTTGTCGGGTATGTCCCTCAGCTTTCAACAGCCGTCTGGGTCGGAAACGATGACTACTCGCCGCTCGGACATGGGGCAACGGGAGGAACCTTTGTTGCACCAATTTGGCGAGATTTTATGTCTCAAGCGTTGCAAGACGTTCCGGTTGAGAGATTCCGTCCAATGTCAGACTTTGAAAGACCTTAAATATCTCTTAAATATCTACTGTGGGTTGGGCATCTTGCCTGACCCAGAACAGTCAAGATGACTATTCCATGTTTTTATTTCTCAATTTGAGACTTCATTCGATCCAAAGTTTGCTGCATTTGATCGAACATCTGCTGCGGGGTCATGCCAAATTGACCCAACTGGGTTTTAAGCTGTTCGACCGTCATTTGAGCAGAAAAATCTTCAGATAACTCAAAGCGTTTCATAAACACTTTGTAGCGATCCATAATCGCTTCCATCTGTTCGATATACATGAGTTTACCTTCACGATCGAACTTTCCATAACTGCTACCAAGCTGGACGAGGGATTGATAATCGTGAAAAAGTTTTTTAGCTTCTTCTTGAACAATCTCGGAATCAAAAAATGACATCGTTTTAAAATCACGAGAAACCTTAAAGCCATTTTATTCTCAAGCACTGACACTCGTTAAGTAGTGGAAACACTACCTAGGATTTTCAAATGCAGGATGCAGAAATTATTGTCATCGGAAGCGGCATCGGGGGACTGGTTGCAGGCGCGCTGCTTGCCCGATACGGAAAGTCTGTGATGGTATGTGAAAGCCATACGATTCCGGGAGGTGCAATTCACAGCTTCTCCCGCCAAGGCT
>JALOOO010000366.1 GCA_025454375.1 Leptolyngbya sp. Prado105
GTAGATTGTTTGAGAGAATTGCTGAATTTTTGCGGGATCGCCTGTTGCCAGAGATCGATGGCGATGCACATTCAGAAACATAAATTGATAGATCAGCGTTTCTGCAACTTCTTGACGAGTTTGTTCTGAGCAAAATTTAGGGTTCTTTGCCGCAACTTGGGTCGCTTCAAAGTTTTTCTGATAGCTGTAAATCAGCCTCGTTTCTAGAGAAAAACGATCGTAAAACTTGTCGCACCGATCGACTGCCTCCTTCTTGCACCCAAATCAAGGGAACCAGTGCCGCGAATCGAACGATCGTTGAAATCAAAAATAATCCTGGCAATCCACCATAATTTGATAACTGCGCTAAAAAACCGCCTGCGGTCGTTCCTAATGCTCCACTGATCCCTGCGATCGCAGCCGCTAGCGCAAAATAAGTCGATTGATTTTGCAGCGGCGCAATTTCAAGCTGAATATTGTTATTGCAAAGGTCGATCGCTGCCCAGGTTCCGCCTGCCAAAATATGCAATAAAGGCAACCAGAGCCAGAGAGATAAAAGATCCGTTCCCGTTCCGAGCCAGAAGATTGGGGTAGCTGCAACGAGAACACCGACAGTGAGCAGTAGAAAGCGATTTCCGACTCGATCGGCAATTTTTCCCCAAAAAACCAGCATTAGCAAATTCGCCGCAGACGTGAGACTGCTGTAAATCGTCACCCAACTTACATCCAAGCCTAAATTATCGAGCAAATAAAGATTAAAGAAGGGCGCGCTCAGATTGACCGCAAACATCCAAACGCTGAAGTAAATCAGAAATCGCACGAAATTTTTATCTTGTAGAACTGCAACGAGAGGAATTGAAGCCGAAGGTTGATCTTCTTTTTGCTGCTCTTGCGGGTTGACATCATTCATGAACCATTGAAATCCGAGACTGAGAATCCCTGCGACAATTCCAAAGACCAAGATGATGCCGTAGCCCAAAATTGATCCGCCTGCAAATTTTGAGACGAGAAATCCTCCCAGCGGCACACTGATTAAACAAGTGAGATTTGCAGCACTGTTGCGAATGCTGAAATATCGACCGCGCAAGCGTCTCGGCACAAGCGCAGCAAGCCAAGACAGCCAAGACGCTCCCCCTAATGCGCCTAAGAAATGCGTGCAAAAGACGATCGCTAACGTGCAAAAGACAAGCGTATGATCTGCAATTTTTCCAGCAGTAAATAAACCAATACAAATCGGTAGTAACAGCCAGATCAATCGAGAAGGCGTATAAATTGCCAGACAGTAATTGTGACGGGAATTATTGCGATCGCCAAGCCATGCCCCAAGCGGTTGAAGCAAATTCGCCATCATAGGGATCGAAGCTGACAGTCCAATTTCAACAGGACTAGCATGGAGTTCGACTAAAAAATTACTCAAGAGAACGCCGCCAGCAATATTAGAAAACACGGCTGCAAAAATCCCATCCAGCGTTGAAGCACGGAGACTGGATCGAATTTCGTTTTTAGAAAATTTAGATTCAGGCATTGCGCTCAATGGAAAGACAGCTTCACTGCCTGTAATCGGTTCCGGTGACTCTGCAATATATGTGGGAGAAGGCGTAATGGGTAATGGCTCCACAGAATAACCTCTACGATCTGTGCCTGCGTTTCCAAAGAGTTTAAATTTAAATGTCACCTTAGGTCGATCTCTCCTCGAAATCTCGTGCCACAATTTCAGTCGAATTAGACCTCAATATTCTTTACATTGCTTCTTAAAGTACTCTGTCGAAAGGATCGTATTTTATGAATTCTGTTGATTTAGCCTTTACCTCAGCCCTTGACCAAGCGAAACTGATTCGGAACAAAGAAGTTTCTCCGATCGAGTTAACGCAGCTTTATCTCGATCGCATTGAGCAGTTCAATCCGCGCTTAGGCAGCTTTTATACGGTGATGCGAGATCAAGCGATCGCAGCCGCCCAAGCCAAAACGGAGCAACTCTCAGAATTTGAATTGCCGCCGTTTCATGGCGTGCCGATCGCGATTAAAGATCTCAATGCCGTCGAGGGCATTCCTTGCTCATATGGATTGAAGGTAGCAAAGAAGCGACTCGCAAATCGCGATGATCTTGTGGTGACAAAGCTAAAGGCAGCAGGATTCATCCTTTTAGGAAAAACCGCAACTTCTCAACTGGGTTCTTTTCCGTATACAGAACCCCCCGGATTCCCACCTGCAAGAAATCCTTGGAATCTGGACTATACTCCGGGCGGATCGAGTGGGGGATCGTCTTCGGCAGTTGCAGCGGGACTCTGTGCAATTGCTCAAGGCAGTGATGGCGGGGGGTCTGTTCGAGGTCCTGCGGCTTGTTGTGGCTTAGTTGGACTCAAACCGTCACGAGGTCGAATCTCAATGGCTCCGATCGGAGAAGCTTTTTCAGGATTTGCCGTCAGTGGCGTGTTGTCCCGCACGGTAACCGATGCCGCAGCATTTCTCGATATGACTGAGGGCTATGTGACGGGTGACCCATATTGGTTGCCTTCGCCTGACACGTCTTTTCTCGATGCAACTCAGCAAGACTTAGAACCCCTAAGAATTGGCTTAGTCACGGAGATTCAACCTGTCGGAAAAGCCGACCCGGATTATTTAGAGGCAGTGATCAAAACAGCCCGACTGCTTGAAGGCATGGGACATGTGATCGAAGAATTTACTCCAGATTTAGGAGAAATGATCGAACCCTTTGCTGTCGCTTGGCGAAATCAAGTTGATGTTGGAGTGCCGCCATTTTTCTTAGAAAAGGTGAACCGAGCTTTATGGTGGCGGGCAAAATTTACCTCTGGGAGCCGATTGGTACGATCGCAGCATCAATTACAGATGTTTGCCCGCAAAGTTGTCCAGATGTTTGATCAATTCGATGTGTTGTTAACTCCGACTTATATGCACCCCACCATTCGAGTCGGGGAATGGAAACACTTAAGTCCAATGAGAACGATCGACGAAATTATCAAATGGATTGCGCCTTGTCCGGCATTTAATGTCACGGGACAACCGGGGATCAGTTTGCCTGCTGGATTTGATCAAAACGGCTTACCGATCGGGATTCAACTTGTCGGTCGTCCGGCAGGTGAAGCGACGATTTTGGCATTAGCAGCACAACTCGAAGCGGCACAGCCTTGGGCGCATCTGCGACCGGAGGCATTCTCAGCTTCTTCATAAAAATCTAAGCTCGATCCTCCGACTCGTCTCTCTGAATCCTTTAGAATGAGTATCTGATTTAACGTAAATCAGCATCATGCCCGTGATTCTCAGACTCAACGCTCAGCACATCATGAGCCTTCGCGCTCATGCCGAACGCACCTATCCCGAAGAGTGCTGCGGATTGCTGTTAGGCAAGAGTGACCCCACTGGGAAAACCGTCATGGAAGTGAAAGCGACGAAGAACGAATGGAATGACGATCAGAGCGATTTGACGAAAATACGTCGATACGAAATTGCCCCAGCAGAAATGCTGGCAGCGATGAAACACGCTCGATCGCAAAATCTCGATATCATCGGGATTTATCATTCTCATCCGGATCATCCGGCGATCCCTTCAGAATGCGATCGTGCTGCTGCCTGGTCACAGTACAGTTATGCGATCGTTTCGGTTCTGAATGGAACTTCGGCGGATCTTCAAAGCTGGAGCCTCGACGATCGGCAAATCTTTCAACCAGAAGATCTGCT
>JALOOO010000013.1 GCA_025454375.1 Leptolyngbya sp. Prado105
AGTTTTGAAGCGCGTTTAAGTCCTGCCCCCATCGTCTAGAGGCCTAGGACACCTCCCTTTCACGGAGGCGACAGGGATTCGAATTCCCTTGGGGGTATTGAAAAAGAGAGGTAAGGCTTTTAGTCTTATCTCTCTTTTTTATTTAATCACTTGGTGCTGATTCTTCCTGTTCTACAACTGCTTTTAACTTATTGTGGAATTCGGTTGCCGTTGGCATAAATTGATGAATCGGGGGATGCACTTCTTCAGAGAGTTCGGGAAAGGAGTCTGGTTCTGGAGGGGACTGTCCATTTGTTAAGGATTTGAATTCTTCATTCTGCCATCTCGTTTTCATTGCTTCAGTCGAAGCATTTAGGCTCGAAGTCGCTTGTTCGATTAGTGCATCTACGCCTGCTTGGAGGCGTGCAACTCGATTTAGCAGAATTTCTTCAGGAGGTTCTAATCGATCGACTTCGAGTGGCAAAATTCCTGGGGTCGGTTCGGGTTCTTCGGATTCTTTTTGAATCTGCTCGGCGAGTTCTGCCCAAGCGGGGGGATCTTCACTGACTGGAGTCGGCAGAGTCGCTAGCTTTGCTTCCCGTGGGGGACGAGTCGGAGAGGGAACGGCTGGCAGGGCTGTGAAGTCTGGGGCGGGTTGCGGGCTACGGGGTTGTGAGAGATCGCGAGGGAATTTGTTGCAGACTAATCGTTCAAATTCGTAATTGAAGTGATAGCAGGGTTGCTGACGACGCTGCCAAAGTTGCAGAATTTGCTCGACGGAGATTGCTTTGTAGCGTCCTTGGTAAAGCGCTTCGATCACTGCCCATCGTACCCAGTTTGCAGAGTAGTTTGCTTGCCAAAAGTCAACAAGCTGCCGCGCCCGCTTTCCACCCAAGTCAAAGCCGTAGTGAACGAGTAAATCCACGACATGGGTTGCAGGTTCACTTCCTTTAGAAGTGCTGCTGTTATCAGAAGAACTTTTCGACGGATCTGACATCATAACCCGCTATTCTAGGGCAAAATTGCAATCTATTTCCTCTTGCCGCGATCATTCTTCTTAAGAATTGACACATACTCTTACTTAATTTATACGGATCAGGAGTTTCTCGTGAGTGTGGATGCGAATCAAGCCGGGATGATTTGTTACTGGGGCGATCGAATAATTCCGCCGTCAACTGGGATAATGCCGCTGCCTGCGAAGGGTTCGCGGCTGCCCTGATTCCAGTTGAAATCGCTAATTTCAAGGCTGACCGAGCCAATCTGCTGAACTGGGTTGTAGCGCAGTGCAATGCCATAGGAACGGCGTTTGTATTCTAAGAAGTAATCGGTACTAATTTCTCGCCCATTCTGAACGTTGTATGCCGTTTGAAAGCCAATACGAAAGGGGCCGTAAAGCTGTTGGGTAATTCCTGCATACAAAATTTTATCGTCCGCAATTCGATCGAATAAAAACGGCGATAAGCCATTGCGAAAGGCTTGTGAGTAAGTAATATTAAAAGCCGTGTAATCAAAGAACTGACGAGAAAAATTGCCAAACTGCCCCTGCAAGCTCACGGCTCCACTGATACTATTTTGGCTTTCTCCATTGCTATAAGCTGTTGCGACCCCTGTCACCCCAAACCCAAGTCCAATGTAGGGGCGAATCGGCTCTGGAGAATATTTCAAGCCTTGATCAGGAGTCGCAGGCAGAGCATTGCCTTGCCATAAGGTAAAGCCTTTACTGAGTGCAACACTTGCTTGAAAACGTCCTAGGCTAATGCGATTGTTCGATCGTACTGGCTCTAGTAAATCAACGCGATCGGTATCTGCTGTGACGTACTGATAGCCTGCTTGATAGCTGAGATTGATCCCCGTTTTGCCGATCTCGATGACAGGCGAGAAGAACAATGCCCCGAGACTACTCTGGACATCTTGGAAGCCGAGCGAATTGTTGAATAAGCGATTGCGGTAGCTGGCTTCGAGACTTAAGGTATGAGTTCCAATCAGTTGTTGTGCGCGTAGGCTGCCCCGGAGTGCTTCTTCACTGCGGTTAAAATCAAAACTTGTGAGTACCCCTTCACCTCGAATGAAGGTACGTGGACTTAGAGGAGCCGATAACTGAGCGCGAAGCCCAAATAGATTGGCAATATTACTCCAGTCTTGAAAGACTCGTTGGACAAAGAACTGCGGTGTGAGTGTAAATTGAATTGGCGATTGCGGGAAAACATTAATATCGCGTTCGATAAAGAGTCCGCCTCGATCTTGTCCATCAAACCCGAAATTAAATAAAGCAGGCGATCGCTGATTGCGATCGAGAACAAGGGTTCGGCTAATCAAGGGTAGGGTAAAGCCCTGATCAAACACTAAGCGATTCCCACTGACCCGAAGTTCGTCTCGAAGCGGTGAAATTCGGCGAAGTTCTGCACGATCCGATCGCAGTTCTAATTCGGGTGGAGAAAACGGATCATTTGTGACTCGAATATTGCGGGCTTGGAATCCTTCTGGATAAAACTCGATCTGGGCTGCTTCAAATCGTAGTCGTCGAACGGTTCCACCAGAGGGTTGAATAACGGTTGATCCACTTGAATTTTGCTGAGAGCCGAGATTAATTCTTGCGCGACCTGCGAGTGAGATATTGTTTTGAGCGGCACTGACTCGATCGCCAACTGAACCGACGGGGACAACCCCTGCGGTAATATTCGTCGGGAGATTTGGATTGAGATCTGTTCCCGCAGTTGGAATGAAGATTTCGCCGCTCGCTTGTTCGACGGTTCCTTCTTCTTGGATTAAGTTATAGCGAAATCGCTGTCCTCGGAGAACTTGATCGCCTCGGGTGAGTGTGACATTGCCTTCTGCAACGGTCAGACGATTGGCTAAGTTGACTTGTAAACGATCGCCTGTGAGTAAAGCTCCTCGAAATCGCAGGGAGACATTTCCTTGTGCGGTGAAGATTTGGCGATTGGTGTCGTAGTCTTGTTGGTCAGCTTTTAGCTCTAGGATTCCCTGGTTGGTTAGGCGTTCTGTGGGGATGTTGCCGGGGGTTGGGGCAGTGGGAAGTGGGGCAGTGGGAAGTGGGGCAGTGGGAAGTGGGGCGGAAGAAGGAGGGAGGGGAGTTTGGGAAAGGGGGGTGATGGGAGTTTCAGGACTTGCAAAGTTCCAAATCGGTTCGATCGCTGAAATTGGTTGGGTTCCAGTGAGGTCTTCTGCGGTCTTTGACTCAACGGCAAGCTTTTCAGGTGGGGAGGGCTTGGCAAGGTTGAGCGCTGAATCTGCGGGGGCAGGTTGGACGATCGCAGGAGGTTGAACCGGATAAGGCATAGTATGTCTGAATACGACTCGGAACAGAGGGTAGGGAACAGCATAGGCACTTTAACGGATTGACGGTAATCTCTGCAAATTGATTCCGTCACGTTCCTATAAAAAAAGGGCAGACTTCTGCCCTTTCATTCTCAGAATGTGAGAATGGATTATTCTAAATCGCGGCGGTTGGGGTTCCGAGCGGGGTCATTCGAGAGAAATCCGAAGACGAATAGACCGATGAAGAAGAAGACGGTGATATATACAACGATTTTGAGCGTGATCATGTGAATGACTCCAAACTGGTTTGGCGGGGTTTGAAATTAGTCCCTTTATCTTACAGGAGTGGGGGATTCTTGTTAATTCCGACCGCTGAGCCTGTGCCAGAGGGCGATGATGCGGCGTTCGATCCAGAGGATTAAATTATCGAACCATTTGAGAATTTTTTGCCAGCGGCTGTGAACATATTCGACATGGGTGGCAGGGGTTTCGATCCAGTCGAAAGCAGGTTCGACTGAGGTTTGCTCATGGCGTTTTGCAGCCATGCCGGATGCTTGCTGAGTCGTTGTGATTTCGGTGGGTGTGCCAAAATCTAACGGTTGCACGGGGTCGATCGAGACTTGTGTGATTCTCGTTTCGGTACGAATTGAAAGAGCAGCACGACGGTTTGGTTTGGGTTGAGCGACAATTTTTCCAGGAAATTTTCTGAGTTGTCGTTGGATTCGATCGAGCAGGGCTTCTGTAAAAGAAGGGGATTGAGTCGGGAGGAGTACTGTATTGAAAGTCGCTGAGCCTTCTAGAATTTGAATTTCGCTGACGGATTGACTCGGCAAGGTTCCACCAAAGACATCGGTAAAGCTTAACCAAGGCTCTCCCGTGGTTTCTGGCAAGGTTGCCCCGGCGGTTGCAAGACGGGCTTTGCTGCCAAAGAAGTAATGGATTGCTGCCCAGATTAGGGCTTCGAGATCTGCTAGGTTTGGCATTTGAGCAAACCAGGCTGTGACTTCTTGGCGACTGGGAGGGGTGGGAATTAATCCACTGGGGTTCCAAGCAGCCAAGGGGACACTGGGTATAAACCAATTGAGTTCGGCGACTTCGACGAGTTCGGATTCTTGGAAGAGATTAGCTGCGATCGCGACGGGACTCGTTTGCATCCAAGCCATGAGTTGCCGGAACACTCGAATCGGCGGAAGTAGAACTTCGCGATCTTCTGGCAGGGTGAGTGGAGCCGATTTTAAATAGAGTTTGCGTCGCCATTGCCAGTAGCGGGCGAGTTCGACTCGAATTCGCTGTTCGATTTGGCGCTGTTGTTCGGGGTTGAGGATGTCGAAGATGACGTTATCTTCAAGGACAATCACGATTTTCTGCGTGTTGATCGCGCAGGCGATCGCACTGATGCGGTAAGGATTTGAAACGGGGAATCCCTCTTCGCGTCGCCAGATCGATCGACCGATGATGACTAACGGATGACGATCTTTGAGAACGGGGAGATTGCCGCCTGTGACTAATGCCCGTTTAACGGCAGTCAGGACGTTTTGAATTGGAGCATCGCTGAGATTTGTTTCAGGGTCGATCGCGATTTCTTCTCGGCTCATCCTTAGCCGCAATACTGCTTTTTCTACTCTTTGCCCGATTTGCTGTCCGATGTAGCGACTGCCCTGGAAGAGGGCGTAAATGGGATACAGCAGAATCTGAGTGCCCCAAATCGCGGCAAGTTTGGTGTGCCGGAGTAGGGTGCTGGTTTTGTCCGCAAACTTCTGAGTTTTTTGCGTGACAAATTTAAACAATTGGCTTTGATAGCGTTGAGAGGTCATAGACTGAGGACGATCGTAACAATCGCGATTTTCCACCCCAATATCATATCGGTATGGTTGAATTTGTCACTTCTTTTATTGAACGTTTGCGGAAATTAGTTCAAGCAGACGCGATCGAGGGTTGGTCGGTCTGTGAAACCGATTGTGCGATCGAGGATTTACTGACACAATCTTTTACCACTAATGAACTGAATGAGAAGCGCTACCTGATATGGGAGAAGGGGCGAAAAGTTCGCTGGTTCTATCAAGAGTTTAGCGTGCCTGAAGACCTGGCGGGCTATCCGTTGGAGGGATTGACGCTGCGGTTAGCGCTGACCTGGTGGGCAGAACTGGCTGAGGTGTTTGTCAATGGGCAGAAGGTTCAGGAAGGGGATTTATTTGATCATTCTTGTCGGATTGTTTTGAGTTCTGCGGTAGTTCCAGGTGAGAAAATTGCAGTTGCGATTCGATTAGTCAGTCCGGGGCATGACATTGGCGGATTGATGCGATCGCGCTTGATTTACGAATCGAATTACGACGAGATCGATCCGGGCTTTGTCGCGGATGAATTGGAAGTGATTCAGAGCTATGTTGAGGCATTTGAATTAGACAAGATCGAATTTGAATTAGATTGGCAGGTTAGTAATCGATCGCAGTTTCATCAATCTCTCGAAGCACTGAGAAACTCACTTTTACCGTTTAGTACCCAAATCAAACAACATACGATTTACTTACTCGGTCATGCTCATCTGGATATGGCTTGGCTTTGGGATGTGGAGGAAACTTGGAGAGCCGCAGAACGCACGTTTGTTTCGGTACTAAGCTTGCAGAGAGACTTTCCTGAGTTGACCTTTTGCCATACGACTCCTGCTTTATTTGAATGGATTGAACACAATCGACCGGAGCTATTTGCTCAGATTCAAGCGCAAGTGAAAGCTGGAACCTGGGAAATCGTCGGCGGGATGTGGGTTGAGCCGGAGATGAATTTGATCAATGCAGAATCGATCGCGCGTCATCTCTTGTATGGTCAACGCTACTGTCAAGAAAAGTTTGGTGAAATCTGCCGAGTCGCATGGCTTCCGGATACCTTTGGCTTCAATTGGCAAACGCCGCAATTCTTGAAGCTAGCAGGCATTGATTACTTTGTCACTCAAAAGCTGCGCTGGAATGATACGACGCAGTTTCCTTACGAATGGTTTAACTGGCAAGCTCCGGATGGCTCCCAGGTTAAGAGTCTGATGTCTTCGCCACTTGGGGAAGGGATTGATCCGATTAAGATGGCGAACTTTACTTGGGATTGGGTGAAGAAAACGGGGCTACCTCATCCGATGTGGCTATTTGGAGTCGGTGATCATGGCGGCGGTCCAACGCGCGATATGTTGGAGATTGCGGAACGGTGGAAGCGATCGCCCTTTTTCCCAAAGCTAGAATTTACGACCGCATTGAACTATTTAGAAAGCTTAGAAGCTCCAAAAGAGACTTGGAATGATGAGCTTTACTTAGAGTTTCATCGCGGTTGCTATACAACACATGGCGATCAGAAAAAATTTAATCGCGAGTGTGAAAGTGCGATTTATGAAGCAGAACTGTGGGCATCGATCGCAGCAATCTCAACACAAGCTCCTTACCCAAAAAAGGAATTAGAAACGGCTTGGAAAAAGATTTTGTTCAATCAGTTTCATGACATTCTTCCGGGTTCTTCTATTACTCAAGTTTTTATCGATGCTAATCGAGAATGGGAAGATGCAGACCGCATCTGTGATGAAATTAGAGCGCAGGCAACAGAAGCGATCGCGGCTCAAATTTCATTCTCTCAGGCTCCTTACTCTCCTTACCCTGACACGAAGCCTATTGTTGTCTTCAATGCTTTAAATTGGTCACGTTCTCAAATTCGCACAGAATTAATTCAACCAACTAAGGGGAAAACTTTTGGCACTTGGAGCGTTTGCAGTGTAGATGGAATCGAAATCGAATCCGAATGTGATGTAATAGCCAGTGGCTACCATACTTTTCATACAGTGACATTTGAGGCTCAACATATTCCTACACTAGGATATGATTGCTTTTGGCTCTACTTTCAAAATGTGCTTGAGCGTGAATCTGTTGAGAAATCGTTCGTTTTGGAAAATGAATTTCTCAGAGTTGAAATCGATCCTAAAACAGGGTATATCGAAGGCGTTCTAGATAAATCTAGCAACAGAAACATTCTCTCTGAAGCAGGCAACAAGGTACAAACATTTAAAGATGAAGGACAGTACTGGGATGCTTGGAATATAGATCCAAATTATGCAAATTCTCCTTTACTAGATGCCAAGCTTATAAAAATTCAGTCTGCTACTAAGAGTAAGTTTAAGTCCAGCATTTATGTGGAGAAGGAGATCGCAGACTCTAATATCGGTCAATGGTACTTCCTAGAAAAAGGCTCTGCGGCACTTAGAATATTTACTAGCGTGGATTGGAAAGAGAGACATACTCTTGTCAAAGTCGGCTTCCCACTGGACTTAGAAGCTGATTTTGCAACATATGGAATTTCTAGTGGTGCAATCACAAGAACGACCAAGCCGCAATCTGAGCAAGACAAAGCAAAGTGGGAAGTCCCATTTGTTGGCTGGACAGATTTAAGCGAAGGAAATTACGGCGTAAGCTTGCTGAGTGATTATAAACATGGCGTTGACACTACCTCAAAGCAGATGCGTCTCACCTTGTTACGTGGCTCAGAATTTCCTGATCCTGAAGCTGATCTCGGTGTTCATGTTTTTCAATATGTACTCTATCCACATTCAGGAGATTGGCGATCGGCAAAAACAGTTCATAAAAGCTATGAACTCAACAATTCTCTGAGAATTATTTATATTCAGAATTCAGCAGAACAAGGTCATCTTGCCACTAGACACTCATTCCTCGATCTCGGAGCAGACAATCTGATTCTCTCCTGTCTAAAGCAATCTGAGGATGATCCAGACGAGTACATTCTGCGCTGCTACGAATGCCACGGAGAACCCGCAGAACTCAATTTAAAAGGTGACTTCGAGATCATTGAATCCGTTGATTTGCTCGAAAGACCGATCGAATTACCTGACACGATCGAACCTTGGCAAATTCGGTCTTATCGAATTAGAAAGAAAGCATAACAATGACGCTACGATTTCGCAAGGTCGCGTAAGTCTCGTTTGAATCGTGGAGCAAGTTCGATTTGGACAAGAGGCGGATCAGTCGGCATCAATTCCATCCCACATTTGCGAAAGTGGAATTGTTTGCCCAGTCAAAGCTTCACGTAATCCCTGATGAATTCCTTCAATGACAATATCGGTAGGAGTTTCGTTTGGATCTGGAGATTGGAAGCGCTCCTGAAGAGATTGGAGAATTAGCGTTTCGATCGACAAATTCAGTTGTTGAGCTTGTTCAGCGAGGTGAGTTTGCAAGTCTTGAGGGAGATCGATCGTAATTTGCATAATGAACTGCTCCTTATCCTGTAGTCATTGTACACAGTGATAAAGGACGCAAAAAAAGGGCATCCTTCGACACCCTCTAATTTCTAGTCTTCATGATCTTCAAACGGGTCATCCAAATCAACTGAAGGCGGCCCAAAAGCCGTATAAATTGCATATCCAGTCAGTCCAACGATCGCTAGGCAGAGCGAAATATTCAACGCGAATGCAGGTTCCATGGAAAGATTTAATAATGATTTCTAACATTATAAAGGATTGTAACAAACTGTCCTCATTTCCAATTGATCGATCGAGCGACTTCGCCCTAAATTCTCTAAACTAGAAAGTATAGAAATAACGGAGATCTAGGATGACTGTGCAAACCGATGCTCGTGCCTTATTTCGGGCTGCCTACGAAAATCGCTACACTTGGGACGAGAATTTTCCCGGCTACACCGCAGATGTAACCTACCGCGAAGGCGATAAGACTTACAGCGCAAAGTGCCGCATCAATCCAGATTTCACCTTCGACGTATTTGACATCGAAGACGGAGAAGGCAAAAAAGCGATCCACGGGCAAGTTTGGGAAATCGCAGTTCACCGGGTTCGTCGAGCCTTTGAAGCGACCCACGGAGAAAATACATTCACCCTCGGCACAAGCGATCCCGATGGCGGAGTCGAAATCTTCGTCGGTGGAAAGTCAGAAGGCGATCGCTATAAAGTTCGCAATAACGAAGTCAGCCTTGTCCATCGTCAAATTCATGGGGTCGTCGTCACGATCAACACCTTCAGCAGTCACGACACCGGAGACGGCTATCTCTCCCATCGCTATGATTCGATCTACAGCGATCCTAAAACCGGAGCCGTCAAAGGCGCAAGAAGCGAATTTGAAGACCTGTACGAAAAAATTGGCGGATATTACATCCTGACCAGCCGCACGATCAAGACCGAACCCCATACGAGTGAATTTTCCTTCGCAAATGTGCGTTTGTTGGAACCTGCGATCGTATAGTTTTGACAATCAAAGTTACGATGAAGTTAACAAGCTGTTAGTAGGTGAACTATGTCTTTGACACTTACGACCGAAAATGTCGAAACCGTTTTAGATGAAATGCGCCCCTATCTGATGTCAGATGGTGGCAACGTCGAATTAGTTGAATTAGATGGACCGATCGTGAAACTGCGTCTTCAAGGCGCGTGCGGAAGCTGTCCTAGCTCTGCAATGACCTTGAGAATGGGGATTGAACGCCGTTTGCGCGAGATGATTCCGGAAATCGCAGAAGTTGAGCAGGTTTTGTAAGGAAATCCTGAAAATGAAATGGGAGGCAGGCGGTAGACTATTAAACTAAACAGGTCTATCCTCAGCCTCCATTTTTTATGCCGTATCCGATCCACGTTGCTTTCATCTGGCACCAGCATCAACCGCTTTACAAAAGTCGAGGCGATGCAAATTATTATGCTGCTTCTGAGGGGCAATATCGTCTGCCGTGGGTGCGGTTGCACGGAACCAAAGATTATCTCGATTTGATTTTGCTCTTAGAGCGCTATCCAAAACTGCATCAGACGGTGAATCTTGTGCCGTCGCTGATCATGCAAATTGAGGATTATGTCGCAGGAACAGCACTCGACCCGTATTTGACAGCAACCGTTACACCTGTCGAGCAACTCTATCGCGGATTAAAAGAATTCGTCATTGAGCATTTCTTCGATGCGAATCAGCACACTTTAATCAATCCGCATCCGCGCTACTCAGAACTCTACGGACAGCGACAAGAACGGGGGCGCGGTTGGTGCTTAGAAAATTGGCAGGCACAGGATTATAGTGATTTGCTCGCTTGGCATAACTTGGCATGGATTGATCCGTTGTTTTGGGATGATCCGGAGATTGAGGCTTGGTTGAAGCAGGGGAAAGGATTTACCTTGAGCGATCGTCAAAGAATTATCGCAAAGCACAGAGAAATCCTCAGCCGCATTATTCCGCAACACCGCAAAATGCAGGAGTCGGGACAGCTTGAGGTGACGACGACCCCCTACACGCATCCGATTTTGCCTTTGCTTGCAGATACAAATGCGGGTCGGGTTGCCGTTCCGAACATGACTCTGCCAGAAGCGCGGTTTCAATTTTCCGAAGATATTCCTCGACACTTGAACAAAGCTTGGCAGATGTATGAGGAGCGATTTGGCTGTGCGCCGCGTGGGTTATGGCCATCGGAACAGTCGGTGAGTCCAGAAATTTTGCCGTATGTAGCAAAACAGGGATTTCAGTGGTTGTGTTCGGATGAGGCAGTTTTGGGTTGGTCGCTGAAGCATTTTTTCCATCGAGATGAGACGGGGAATGTGTATGAGCCTGAAAAACTCTACCGTCCGTATCGGTTGGAAACGCCTGCTGGAGATTTAGCGATCGTTTTCCGCGATCATCGTTTGTCGGATTTGATCGGCTTTACTTATAGTGCAATGGAGCCGAAGCAAGCGGTTGCTGATTTGGTGGGGCATTTAGAAGCAATCAAGCGATCGCTCAAAGACAAAGCGGATCAACCTTGGCTTGTGACGATCGCGCTCGATGGTGAAAACTGCTGGGAGTTTTACCCACAAGATGGTAAGCCTTTCTTAGAATTGCTTTACCAAACCTTGAGTGATACTCCCGATATCAAGTTAGTAACCGTTTCAGAATTCATTGAACAGTATCCACCGACAGAGACGATTCCTACTCATCAGTTGCACAGTGGATCTTGGGTCGATGGTAGCTTTACGACTTGGATTGGTGATCCTGCTAAAAACAAAGCTTGGGATTTACTAACGGCTGCTCGTCAGACTTTAGCGAATCATCCTGAAGCAACAGAGGAGAACAATCCTGAAGCTTGGGAGGCACTTTATGCAGCAGAGGGATCAGATTGGTTCTGGTGGTTTGGAGAAGGACATTCCTCAAATCAAGATGCCATGTTTGATCAATTGTTTCGGGAGCATTTAGCTGCGGTGTATCGATCGCTAAATGAGCCTGTGCCGGAGAATGTTCGCGAGCCTGTAGAAGTTCACGAAGCGCAGGGAGATCATACGCCGCAAGGATTTATTCATCCCTCGATCGAGGGTTTGGGGAATGAGCAAGATTGGGATAAAGCTGGACGGATTGAAGTGGGTGGTGCGAGAGGAACAATGCACCAAAGTAGTCCAATCCAGCGACTTTGGTATGGGGTAGATCACTTGAATCTCTACATTCGCTTGGATTTTCAAACGGGAGTACAACCGGGTAAAGAGATTCCGCCAGAGTTGAATTTACTTTGGTTTTACGACAATCGCCCGATGCACAATAGTCCGATTCCCCTAGTAGATTTGCCAGATCAAGCACCTTTGAACTATGCGTTTCACCATCATTTAGGAATCAATTTGCTGACGCAGACAGTTTGGTTGCAAGAGGCGGGTGAGTATGGGCGCTGGCAGTCGCGGGCAAGTCGGGCGCAGGTTGGGATTGATAGTTGTGTTGAGATTGCGATTCCGTGGGCGGATCTTCAGGTGCAGCCGGATTATGGATTGCGCTTAGTGGTCGTGTTCTCAGAAGGGGGACGCTATCGACAGTATTTGCCAGAAAATGGGATGCTTGCGATTTCGGTTCCGTAAAGGGTTTTGCGATCGTCGTTTTGGGCGATCGCGACCCGCTTCGTCTTTGGTCACTTCAAAGCTGCAACGAGGGGAGTCTTTGCTCCACCTAATTTGTTGTGTGAAAGATGGGGGCGAAGGGACTTGAACCCTTACAACCTTGCAGTCAACGGATTTTAAGTCCGTAGCGTCTACCATTCCGCCACGCCCCCAAGATTTGCATCCTGATCCGAAAAATCAGAAGCTCACCTAGGATATCACTAGATTCGATCGATAAGCATAGAAATTTGTAAAACGATCGCACTTTACATTTCACTATCTAAATCCACAACCGCGATCGAAGAAAAGCGGTAGGATAGAAACGTTAGTATTCGGTTGAAATAGATGGACGTAGCACTTCTATACCTCGCTCTCGGCGGCGCTTATCTCGTTGTTGTGCCCTTAGTAATCTTTTTCTACCTTAAGACGAGATGGTACGTCGCAAGTTCGTTCGAGCGCGGCTTCATGTATTTCATGGTGTTTTTCTTCTTTCCGGGAATGCTCGTCCTCGCACCCTTTTTGAATTTCAGACCGAAAGCACGTCAGATCGAGGCGTAAAATGCGGCGGATTGATGCGATCGCGATTACATTTGGCGTATTTGTTGCGGGTGGTTTGGCTTACCTGATTTTTCAGAGTGTAGGTTTAGATAGCTTTAGCGCCGGAATTTGGAGTCAAGTTTTACTTGTGGGGGGCTTGATTGGGTGGCTGATCAGCTACCTCACCCGCGTTTTGAGCAAAAATATGACGTATAACAAACAGCTTCGGGATTACGAAGAAGCTGTGCTGCAAAAACGTCTCGAAGAATTAACCCCAGAAGAATTAGAAAACCTTCAAGCCGAAATCGAACAAGAGAAGTCTTGAGATTGAACAAAAAAAGTCTTGAGATTTCGCACCCAGATTTGCAGTACGCTACTGAAGTTGTGAACTTCAGGAAATTGAGATGTCTTCAGTGTCGGAATGCTTTGAGCGGCTACGGAATCAGGCTCAGTGCGCGTTGATTCCTTTTTTAACTGCGGGAGATCCCGATTTAGAAACGACTGCCAAGGCGTTGGAGATTCTCGATCGCACTGGAGCCGATTTGATCGAATTGGGAGTTCCCTACTCTGATCCGTTAGCAGATGGTCCTGTGATTCAAGCGGCGGCAACTCGATCGCTTGCCAACGGAACTCGGTTAGAAGATGTGCTGCAATTGGTTAAGCAGAGCGCTCCAACTCTTCGCGCTCCTATTATTCTTTTTACTTATTACAATCCGATTCTGAATCGCGGCATTGAGAAATTCTTAAAAGATATTGCTGATGTGGGCGTGAAAGGCTTAGTCGTGCCTGATTTGCCGCTTGAAGAAGCAGATACGCTGCTAGAACCTGCGAAACAGTTCGGGATTGAGTTGACATTATTAGTTGCACCCACGAGTCCACGCGAGCGAATTGTGGCGATCGCTGAACAGTCTCAAGGATTTATCTATCTCGTCAGCACCACAGGCGTGACTGGAATGCGATCGCAAATGCAGGCGCGAGTCAAAGATTTGATCGCAGAAATGCGACAAGTCACGGATAAACCGATCGGGGTCGGATTTGGAATTTCGCAACCGGAACAGGCGAAACAGGTGATGAATTGGGGAGCAGATGCCGCGATCGTCGGAAGTGCATTTGTGAAGCGACTCTCAGAAGGCACACCAGCGGAGGGATTGAAAGCGATCGAGGAATTTTGTCGGTCTTTGCGATCGGCGCTTACTGCGGATTGAGTAGGACAAAGCCAGTCTTAGAGGTTTTTAGGGCAACCCGTTCGGGAGATTGACGATCGCCTGACCTGTCAAAGCGAATCATGCGTCCTTTGCGAACATCGCTTTCAAGATTGATCTGGCTCAAACTCTGGCGAAGATCCCTGGGTGAATTTTTCAAGGCAGTAACTAGAGCTTGAGCCGCTTCGTAGGCGAGCGCAATCTTATCACCGAGATCACCCCCCCAGTACTCATTAATGTCCCTTCTAAAATTCTCGGCTCTATCCTGTTCATAAAACCAATCAGCAGAAACAATCATTGGAGCAGGATTACTGCGATTCTCTGTTAGCCGCTTGACTCGTTCTCGCATGGGATTGTTATAGAAGGTATTGGCAGCGAGTACTAGCTTCTTTGCTTGATTTTGTTCCAGGACTTTTACCCCTCGATTGAAGGCATCGGCATTATTGGTCTGCCCATCTGGGAAAATTGCCAGTGCTGCTGCATCCTGCATCTCTGTGACCTTTTGCTCCACATCAAACGACTCTGCGAGATTTTGGGTGACAAATTCAATGTTTTCCCGTTTCAGAATCGCTGAGAACTGATTGAATAAATCCTGACTAAAGCCTTCTTTCGCATTGTAAAAAATCCCGATTTTTTTGCCATTCGGAACCTGCTGCTGAAATGCCTTGAATAAGGTTTCGGCTTCTGTCTGAGTCGTCGAGATCGTTCTAAAAAAAACAGAGTTGGAATCGCCACAGTTGCGGAGATTGACGATCGTGCTTGTCGAAGACATCAGCACCATTTTCGCTTGACTGTAAATTTTCAACGTATCACAGGTGATTGGACTGGTATAGTGACCGATCACGGCTGCAATGGGCTGTCCATGCACTTTGGTTGTTGTCAGATATTCAGCAATTTCTTTAGCTTGACTGCGACTGCCACGATCGTTCGCAATAACCACTTCTAAATTAATTTTCTCTGATCTAAGTTCTAAGGGGCGCTTGTAGACCACTTGATCTTGAAATTGGGCAACCCCAAACAGTGTTTTGCGACCTGCATCAATTTCTATTAAGTTTAGAGGCATTGCAACCGCGATCGTATAGAGCGGAGTTTTCTCTCTCAAACTTCGTTCACGGGATCTGGCGTTGTTCGGATAAATCAAAGTTTCGGGGTCTTGTTTTGCACTCTGCCGCAGAGTTTCAAAGATTTTAATCGCTTGAGAAAAATCTCCCGTTGAATCTGCTTGATCAAGAGCATCCATTCCTTTCTGCTTCAACCTCTCTTCGTTTGTGTTGAGGTTAGCAATTTTGTTGTCTGCGATCTGCCGCTGACCATAACTCACGAGTTGCTCAACCGGAAGTAATGGGGTGGGATCGGGCTGAAATGGATTAATGTTTGTAAGTTGAGGAGACTGACTACATTGATGAATCACAAAAGCAAGCAGCACTCCCAATAGTCCTAGAGCAATCAGGATGTAGGGACGACGAGACAGTCGAAATAACTTCGGTTTGGATTTAACCTCAGACTGACCCGGTATAGGAACGGGTGAAATAGTTTGCGGATAGCTAGTAGTCGAGACTCCAGTTTGAACTGTTCCAGTTTGAATGGTTTGGATCTCATTCAAAATTGCTTTAGCACTTGCAGGACGACGCTGAGGATCGTAGTTCACACATTGATTGATCAAATTGCGGAAGCGATCGCTGGGGATGAAATCGATCATCGTGTCCCAGTAAGCAATATCGACATCAGAAGGATGATGCCCGGTTAGTAAGTGTAAGAATGTTCGACCCAAGGCGTAAAAATCAGACGGTGGAACTGCTCGACCGTCGTGCTGTTCTGGTGCAGTATAGCCTGCTGTGTAGACTTGGGTAATCGATCGACCATTGACCACGGTTTGAGTCAGTCTTCTTGCTGTACCAAAATCAATCAACACAAGCTGCCCGTTGGGTTGACGAATAATATTTGAAGGCTTGATATCGCGATGAAAAAAGTCTTTTTGATGCACATAGTCTAAAACTTTCGCGATCTGAGCGAACCAATTGAGGGCAGTCGCTTCATCTGGAAGTTTTTGACCTCGATTCACCCAGTTTTCTAAGTTCTCCCCTTCGATTAGTTGCATCACGATACAGGGCAGTTCGCGATGAGTTGGATGAGCGATCGCGATCGAAAACGCATTCTCATACCTTGGAATGCTTGGATGTCTCAATTCTGACAGAATCTTACGCTCTTGCTCAAACAGTTCTTCTAGCTTGGGATTACTTTGATCCTTTAGCGTTTTGAGAACTTGCCGCACTCCGCCAGTTTGCACATCCTCAACCTCAAACACTTCGGTGTAGGGATGTCCGTTTGCATCTAATAGCGATCGTAAAATTCGATACCGTCCCTCAATCAGTAACGACGATCGACAGGTCTGGCAATACTTTGCAGATGCGGCATTATTTCGCTGAGAACACCACGGATTAATGCAATAACTCATAAATCACGCCGAGGGGGAAGAATTTTCTCACTATGCCATAAACCGTTGAGACTTTACTTTGTCACTGGGAGATTCAACCAATTTGATAATTCTTGCGCGAGCCATGCCAGGTCAGATTCGTTCAAAATTCCGCTCCCCAACTCAATCTTTTGTCCCCCAAACCACAGAATTAGCTTCGGTGGGACTTCGATCTTGCCTTCCCCGGTGTCTTTGTGGCTTCGTGGAGACACTTTGATCGCGCTGATTTCTTCGCGTAAGAAAGTGCGGTAAAACAAGGCAATTCCGAACAGTCTAGAAATGTAACGAATCTGCGATCGGGTGATCTCTACTTCTGTTGTGCCAAACAAGGTAAAGAGAGTCCCATAAGTGATGCCGATCCCAAATAAAAGATGCAAACTTCCAAACAGTGCTGCGATCCATCCTCCAATACTCCAAGTCAGAATTGCGGTTCTATACCAGAACACTAAAAACGTGTCCCAAACCACTGTGAAGAAGATTAAGAAACAGACTGTACTATTCAATCCGTAAGGCGCGATGAAGACCTCTAGCGTATTGTCAGTTTTAGTCACGGCGACTTTACTACCGATCGGCTGTGTGACTAGACCTATTGTGCTTATTTTTTCGGGTTCTGGATTTTCTAGTGCAGCCAGTGCAATGTCTGCCGATTGAAATCGACGATTTAAGTCGGGATCGCTAAGCCGTCTCAGCCAGCGAACCAGATTTGGGGTGAGTCTGACCTGATTTTCAAAGAGCAGGCGCATTTCTCTTTGTGGCAAATCCACTGGATTTTGTCCTGTTGCTAGGTAAATCAGCGTTGCCCCTAAGGCATACAGATCAGAAGCCGCGATCGTTTGTCCGCCAAACTGTTCGGGCGGCATATAGCCATAAGTTCCTACAATCGTTCTTGTGCCATCGGGTCGGGTCGCCGTTTGTACGGAGCCAAAATCGACGAGGTAAATTTGACCGAGATGATTGCCACTGCGGTTGCTTCGCAGTTCCCCAGATGGGTAATCGCCAAGCAGAACATTACTCGGTTTGATATCTCGATGGATGAGAGCAGGCTGACGATGATGGAGATACTTGAGAATGGAGAGCAATTCTTTGGCAATGGCTTTCAAGTCATCTTCGTTGAAGGTTCGCCCAGACTGTACCCAGTCTTTCAACGATCGAGCTTTAATCTGCGTTTGCACCAGCGCAAACCCTTTTCCTAGTTCAGTCTCCACCTCAAAGTCATCGAGATATTTTGGAATGGCAGGATGATCGATCGATTTGAGTACATTGGCTTCGCGCTCAAATAGTCTAACGGTGTCCCAAGTAATCTCTGTCCCAAATAGCAGCAACTTGAGAATCACGGAAGAGTTAGTGTGTGGGTCATAGGCTTGGAAGGTTCCGCGCTCGATCAGGGATTGAAGAACATAGCGATCGTTCAGAGTTTTTCCAACAAGTTGATTCATGGCTGAAAAGTCGAACAGAACAACCTTTCATAGATCTGGCAGCTTGAAAGATATGTGAATTAGTGAAACGGTCTTCTTCCGTTAGCGGAAGGTCAGGTTACGCTGGGAGTGTTACGATACAGAGATCCCTTCTAGGTAAGGTGCAATTTCAAGCCGTATGCCCTCTTCCCAGATGTTAAAAGCATCTTTTGAGAAAGTACCATTGACCGAGGTTATCTGCGGAATTACATTCAATGCCGCAGAGTTCTCTTCTGTTCATTTTGGGCTGTACTGGCAAACAATTCAAGAGCGGTTTCCCTTGCCTCCGACCGATACTTACCCAATCGGGGAGGTTCCTGTTCTGGCACTGACTCCAAAATTGCGTCGAGTCTGGTTTCGATCGAAGGATCAACATCAGTTTATTCAACTCCAAGCAGATAAGTTTCTCTATAACTGGCGCAAATCAACGGCGACTGACCAATACACTGAGTTTCGTGATGTTTATCAGGGCTTCCAGCATGAATGGAGATACTTCCAGAAGTGGTGGACTGATCTTGCCCAACAGCATTTCGTTGACACGCCGTTTAACGCTCTCGAAGTTGCTCAGTATGAACTCACCTATCTAAATCATATTGATAGCTCAATGGGTTGGAGTAGTTCTGAAGATACTCAAAAGATTTTTGGGTTTCTCGCTTGGGACTGGTCTAGTTTTCCACTGGGTCATCCTAAAACTCAACAAATCAATCTTGAATTTGCAATCCCTGAGCATATGGGAATGCTATCGCTGGTGATTACTCCAGGAGTGAGAACAGACGATAATTTCCCCGTCCTAATTTGTGAATTAACAGCACGCAGTTTTGATGCTAGCCAACCTTTCGATCAATGGTTTCATTTCGCTCATCAGTCAGTCGTGCAATCTTTCGTAAATTTACTACAAGAAGATATTAAAGAAGCGTGGGGGTTCAAATGGTTGGATCAATAGGTTATTCAGCAAGTATGTCTAGCCATTACATGCTTCCTGTAAGCGGAAGTATTCAAGCTAAATCAGTCAATTCGCTATACGGCGATCCAGATTTGCTTATTAAGGAATATTTTCTCGCTTCGCCTGAGCAACGGGCAAAACTCCGAAGTTCGATCGCCCAAAGATTGAGTTCCGCGAAATCAATTCTTTCAATTCTTGGGTGGACACATCTTACAACCGTTAAAGATGTTTATGACGGTGCAGTGGATCTCTTAGCGGAGTGTGAAGATGTTCGAGTGTTTGCAAATGCTTGCGATTGCCTACTCGATCTGACTCATTCATCAAGTCGCGATAGCAATTTATATCGTCCTGAAGTTTATGAGAGATCTTGGGATATTCTCATTAAGGGAATTGGATGCGCTTATCATATTCAGCCTCAAGCTCGGTTAAGACTACTCCAGAAGCTTGCTATGTCTTTACTACCGATTCTAAATCGAAGAAGCATTAAAGCAACTTTACTAGATGTGCTAGCAATTCTTTTTGATCAAGAGGGAGTTAATCAGCATTTTATTGAAACCTATATCCAATTTTTTGAGCAGGATCGAGATGAGTATATTCGTAACTATGCGAAAGAGACTCTAGCAGAGTTATCTTAGCTGTGTTTTTTGATAGTGCTAGATTGGTATGGGTAGATGGAATCGCTTCTGCAAGAGTTTGGAATTAAGCCTCCAGTCTTTATTAGAAAGCTTGACAAGCGTTCTGACTGGAATCCTGAAGTTAGCAACCCTTTAGATCGCCCTCGCAGAAGCGCAGAGCTTATTTTTCGAGATGCAGGGCGAATTTTTAGCTTGTATCGGGTGGAGAGCGATCGAGATTTTTGTAGTGCAGTCACTGCTATTTCTGCAAACCGAAGTCCTCAAAACCAAAATCTAGACTTTATCTGGATGACAGCAAATGACTTAAACAGCGCAGGCATACCATTTGAACTCTCTATTGAAGGTCGATGCCTCCAAGCTGGGGCTTTGCATTACAATGCCACGATTCGTCCAGATGCTGCAATCTCGCTCTGCCGAACCCTGCTAATTGCAGGTCGCCAAGACTATAGATGCGGGAAAAGAAAGACTGGAGAAATTTTAGAGCAAAGAAGACTAGAAGGCTGCCATGCAGTCGTCTTTGATTCAGAGAAATGCTTGTGTGAGCGATAATCAAGGTTTCAAATGCTTTCGCACAAATTCCATTACCATCGGTTGGAGTGTGTACAAAACCTCACCCTCTTCTGCAACCTTTTCGACTAAAGAGCGACGACCCAATCGATACAAGGCTTGAATAAAATCACCCGGATCGATCAATTCATCCTGCAATTCCTGTCGAGATAAGGGTTCAGAGCTAGACAGCGATCGCAAAATCGCGCGCTCAAATTCTGTCAAATCCTGAACTTGCTGTCTTAATACTTGCTCAATCTTTCCGGGAACATAGATGCCAGGGTTTTCTAGAAATCGTTCGACTCGGTTTTGAAACAGATCTTTGACGATCGGACAAAGTAACTCCAATGCTAAAGGATTCCCACTATATTTCTGAACAAGCTGCGCTCCACTCATAGCATCAAACATCAGTTGTCGATTTGCTAAAATTTGACAGCCTGCTTCAGGCTCCAAGCCTTGCAACACATGAGAAATCGCTTGCCCTCCCATGACTGCGGTAAAGCCTTCAGGACGTTCGCGCGTGGTGACTAAAATACAGCTTTGATTCTGCTTTTGCCCGAGCGTTTGCAACGTATGAATCAGATTTGGATAGTAACTGCGATCGTCAACCTTACTCTCCAAATTCACCTCATCTAAAATAATCAACGTTCGAGATTTCGCCAGATCTTGCACCAGCAATTGTGCCAAAGTAGTCAGATCAGTCGGGAAAGTTCTAGGAGATTGAGACAAGGTATCGAGTAGATCGAGTAAAAGCTGCTCAATCGGAAGCGTTCGATCGAATCGTTTCCAAATTCTACGATCGAACCTCGCTCGAACTTGCTCAACAAGCTGCACAGCAAGCGCCGTTTTTCCAACTCCCCCAAAGCCATAGAGAATGACAAATCGATGATTGAGTAGAGAAGCTTCAATCTGGTTGAGTTCTTGAGTTCGTCCATAGAAATTTGCAATTAACGGCATCAGACTCAAATCATCAAGTTGAGATTCGACATGAGGCAAATCTGCAATCGATCGCCAATCGAGATCGAGAATCTTACAATACGCCTCAAATGTATCCCGTCGAATCGCACGCTTCGCATACACGAAGCGTTTCCAAGTCGTTTCCGAAACACCATTGGCATATAGACCATTAAACTCTCCGAGGAACTGACTGGTCGCAATCAACGGATCTTCGCTCGTGACATTCCAGTTCCGAGCCTGAATGGCTTGTCGGATTTGAAATTTTCCTGCTTCTGATGCCCGCAAACCTGCCATATGCCACCTCTTGATCCAGTTCATTTTACCTGACCCAAAAGTGACCCGACTCCCGAATTGCACAAATCATCGGACATTCAACGATCGCAAAAACTGACCCAGAATTCGCTCTAGCAAGACCTCAATTTGGATTCTTATGATGCTGCCATCGCTGCTGAAATTGGAGAGTTCAAGATGAGTACATCCCGCTACTGGATTCTGATCCGTCTTAATGCTGCGGGTCAAGCGATTCCAAAATATCTGCCCCTCGTAAAAGCATTTTTTCAACAGCAGATCGACCTGACACAAGATCCCCGCCAGATTCAAACTCAACTGCTTGCACTGAGCCAAACTTCGGCGATCGCACAACTTTGCTTGCGCTGTTATGTCTCCTATCAAATCCTGTCAACCTGTATTCGACTCGTTCAGCAGTTTGGCAATCGCTACGGTTTTACCTTGTCAGATATCTTGCCCTATGTCCTCGACGATCGAGGAGATGCCAGATTTTCAGAGACTGTAGCCTGTCGGATTCTCAAAACATTTCAGCCTGACAGAGGCAGTTTGAATGCTTGGATTGTCCGATTGGTGCGACAACATCCTGAATTGACCAAATTTCTCGCCCAACAGGGCTTGCTGCTCATCAGTGATTGGGCGCTCCTAAATGACACCACTGAAACGCAGCTTCAACGAATTCTCAGTGAAGTCTACTCGCTCTCGCCGTTTGAAATCTCACAAGCGATCGCGCTCCTCAGGGCGTATCACGCTGTCGGCTGTCACAAGCATCGAGGGCGCTGCATCCCTCCTTCGATCACACAACTCGACCAAATTCGACAATATCTTGCAAGCGATCTGGCTCCCGATACAATTTTGTCTCGCTTACAGCACCTCGCCCATCAAGTCCGGCAATACCGAATTCAGCGCAGACAGGGTTCTATTCATCCTTGCTCGATCGATGTCTTATTGATCAAGTCAGAACTTGCACCTGAAGAAGAACCAGAACTTCAGTTTTTACGGCGCTATCAGCAGGCATTAGAAACCGAATTAGATCAGGCGATTCGAGAGGTTGTCGAAACTCGAATCCAACGAGACTCTCGATTTCTCTTTGCACTTCGAGGACTCTACTGCGATCAATTAACCACGACTGCCATTGCTCAACAATTAGGCTTATCCGGGCAGGATCGGGTCGTTCGATTACTGCAACTGCCAAGACTGCGATCGCAGATCCAACACCAACTCATTCAGCGCTTAATGCCGCGTCTCTTTCCGCTGATCCCCCAACCCCTGATCAATTTGGAACAAATTCTGCAAGATCACCTCGAATCCTTATTTCATTCCGATGCAAAATATCTGCGCACGCCTGTGTCATTTCGGCGCACGGAGACTCGGAGTTTGTTTACGTTGCGAATGAGGCATTGTCTCGATCGCACATTTATCGAGACGCGATCGATCTGTTTGTGAATACGGATACCAATCTCATCGAACCCTGACACGGAGGATTCTACGGAAATCTCCGTGTTTTCATTGACTGGTACAAAGATGCGTATTTCTGACAGAGTTTCTAAATTTCAGGAATTTGAGCCACTCGATCACAGCCTTCTCGATTCTCCAGTCCTAGAATTCACCAGGTATGTGTCCCAATCGATGCCGTGTTCATACGCAGCCTTAGAAAAATCATTTATGTTGTTTTTATAACACCAAGAAATTCTTCCTGATCTATCCGGATAATCACTGTATCAGTAGTCGTGTGCATCCAAATAAAGGCAAAAAATACTGAACGCCTTAACTGATTTCCTGAATGTTGGTGTAGCAAAGTTCAACCCCGTGAGCTTATGAAGTTGAAGTTAACCCCTACTCGTATTTCGCTCCTCACTTTGGGGGCTTTCGCAGCGGTCGTTGCCCAGGAGCTAACGCGCTCTGATGCAAAAACGCCGAGCGCTACTCCCAATGATTCCCAATCAAAACGGACTGCCACTTCTGCTTCGCTGCCAAATCGTGCAATGGCACTCTCGCAGCCAGAAAGCCTTTTTTCTTCGGCAACGCCGCCGCTCGTCCCCAATTCTGCGACTCAAGCCTCGGAGACACTCAAGTCTGACGCTCCCAAGCCTCCAACGATCGCAACTCCCCATCTCAAAATCAATCCACCTCCTCAAGTCAGAGTCGCCCAAAATCAACTCCGGGTTGTTGGTGTCGATCAACTTCCGATCGATGACCTTATTGCCGAAAGTATCAACCTCGCAAACGCGGCTCCCCCGCCACCTCCGCCTAAAGTCGCAGCAGTATCACCCCCTGCTCAGGACGATAGCCCGATCCCGCAAGAGTCCTCTAGAATTCCAAAAGATATTCAAGGACACCGCGCTCAAGCTAGCATTACTGCATTAATGACCCAGGGGTTGATGCAGGGCTACAGTGATGGCACATTTCGCCCGAATCAGAAAATCACAGATCAGCACTTTCAATCGATCGTGAAGCAAGCCGCAACTCGATCGAAATCCCTCGCATCCCTACGTCGTCCGCGTGACATCGTGACCCGGGCAGATGCTGCCACCTTTATCCATCGGCAACTCCAACGCACTAACCCCAGCACGATCGCATCGTCACAGTTGCCAAAACTTGCCTCGGCTTCCGTTACCCAGGTTGCTCAAAGTCGTCCTTTACCCCCGACAACCGCACCTGTGACGCAAAGCCGTCCCCTACCCCCGCTCACGACTCCTGCTGTCAACTTTGACCTAGCTGGAAATACAGCAGCCGAAGCCGCTGATGCCGATTCTTATACTCTCGGAGCAGGCGATCGCGTTCGCGTCGATATCTTTAACGTGCCAGAATACGGCAAAGAATATACCGTACTCGTCAATGGCACGCTGAATCTGCATCGAGTTGGCAGTCTATCAGTTTCAGGCTTAACCATGCGGCAGGCACAAAGCGCGATCGCAGCGCGATATGCTCGTCTTGTCAAAGATCCGATCGTCGATCTGAGTCTCATCGCTGCGCGTCCTCTCAATGTGGCGATCGCAGGGGAAGTGAGTAAACCTGGAACCTATGCCCTCGCCTTTGCAGATGGTAAGTTTCCCACCGTGACAAAGCTGATTCGAGAAGCAGGTGGGATGAATCGCTCCGCAGATGCGCGTCAAGTCGTTCTGCGTCGTCCTCAGAGATCGGGTGCGGATCAGCAGATCCGAGTCGATATGTGGGAACTGTTCAACGGCAATATCCGCCAGGATCTAACGCTGCGTGATGGGGATTCAATCTTCATTCCTGCATCCACAGCCGTGAATTTAGCCGAAGCGACACAGATGGCAGATGCCAACTTTAGCGTCAATTCACCTGACCCGATTAGTGTCGCGATCGTGGGTGAAGTCGCTCGCCCCGGTCCTTATAAACTCAAAGACAAAATGCCAACCCTTTCCGCTGCAATTCGAGAAGCAGGGGGAATCAAACAATTGGCAAACCTCAAAGAGGTAAAAGTCAGTCGTAACACTCGCAACGGCACGCCTCAAACTATCAGCGTCGATCTGTGGCAGTTGCTCAGATCGGGAGACTTAAATCAAGACCTCGTTCTTCAACAAGGCGATACGATTACCATTCCAACCGCCCTGGCATTGAACTCTGAACAGGCAAGAGAACTAGGAGATGCAAGCTTCGCACCGAGTGCCGTCAAGATCACGGTCGTGGGTGAAGTCACGAAACCGGGTCAGATTGAGGTTCCGATGAATACGCCATTGAATCAGGCACTTCTCGCTGCCGGAGGCTTTACGCGCCAAGCCAATCGCCGCCGCGTTGAACTGGTGCGCCTGAATCCAAATGGCAGTGTCACCCGTCAAGATGTGTCGATCGATTTGTCACGCGGCATTGATGAGAAGGGCAACCCATTACTTAGAAATGGAGATGTGCTAGTCGTCGATCGCTCGGGCGCAGCAAAAACAGGCGATGCGATCGAAAACGTCCTCAGACCTGTCTTCCAAATCCTGCCATTCCGCTTCCTGTTTGGACTGTAACGGCTTCTACCGTTCACCTGTTTCCCCTGTCCGCTCCCGTGCAACTGACTTCCGAATTTTCCTAAGGTGTCTCAATGGAAAACCAGACCAAACTCCCCACATCTCTCAACTCCACAAACGGCAGAGTCCTGCCACCGCCTGAGTACTTACAAACCCTTGAACCTTCTCAATCTGAAGAAGATTCAGGACAGTTGTTTGAGATGTTGCAGCGTCGGCTGGTTCTCATTGCAGGCGTGACTGCTGCGACAACAGCCGCAACTTGGGCAATTACTTGGAACCAACCTGCAACCTATGAAAGTGGTTTTCAGCTTCTGATTGAGCCAGTCAGTACGCAGATCCAGCAAGACCGCGATCCATTGAGCGATCGCAACGCTAACGATAAAGGCGGAGTCGATTATCTGACGCAAATTGAAGTGTTGCGCAGTCCAAAACTGCTTCAGCCAATTGTGGAGCAGATTAAGTCTCGCTATCCCAATACTTCATATTCTGAGATCTTTCAGAAGCTCAAGATCGAACACCCACCTGACACGAAGCTAATCCAGGTCATCTATTCTCATTCTGATCCGGATCGCGTCAGGTTTGTTCTAGAAAAGATCGCAGATGGCTATCTGAGATACAGTCAGAAGGAGCGGGAAAGTAATCTGAGCTATGGGATTACATTTGTCGATCGCCAAATTTCGGACACGCGCCGACGGGTGGATACCTTGCAGCGGCAAATGCAAGCCTTTCGACAGCAAAATAACTTTATTGGGCCCGATGCGTTAGCCAATCAAGTCAGTAATCAGATTCAATCGCTTGAACAGCAAAAGCTAGAGACGGATAAATCGATCGCTGAAATGCAGCGTCAGTACAATAATCTACAAGGTCGCGACGGGGCAATGTCAGCTTTATCAGCTGATCCGGCTTATCAAAAAACCTTGGACAAAATCCGTGAACTAGAGAGCAAACTCGCGACTGAATCGACTCGCTTCCAAGAAGACAATGCTGAAATTCGGGTCATTCGAGAACAGCGAGATAGCTTATTACCTGTACTGCGCCAAGAAGCTCAGCGAGTGTTAGGCAATCAACTTGCAAAATTGGGAACCGAGTTATCTGTCTTACAAACTCGGCAGCAGGTTTTAGATCGCGCTGAGAACTATTGGAACGGTGAAGTTCAACGAGTTCCGGTGCTTTCGCGAGTGTTTACGGATCTCGATCGAGAACGCAATGTTGCAACAGACAGCTTAAATCGGTTACTCAAAACCCGTGAGACTTTGCAAATTGAAGCCGCTCAGAATGAAATTCCCTGGCAGTTAATCACTCCGCCGGAACGTCCAAATCGACCGAAAGAGTCCCGAGAACGGAACCTAATTCTTGGTGCGATCGCAGGATTGCTGCTGGGAACCGGAGCCGCATTGATGTCAGAGCGCTTAGATCGACGACTGCGTTCTGTTTCAGAATTGAAAAAGCTCTCGAAGCTTCCGATCTTGGGTGTGGTTCCAAACGAGTCAAATCCGCTTGGGCGAGGCGCAATGCCCCAGATTCTCAAGACGATGCAGAGCGATCGACCGAGATACGATCTCAGTCAGTACTCACAATTTACCGAGTCATTTCGATCGCTTTACACGAATCTTTGCTTACTCAATACGGATCATCCCGTTCGATCACTAGTCGTTAGTTCTCCAACGGCAGGGGATGGCAAAACGACGATCGCGCTTTATCTGGCTCAAGCAGCAGCAGCAATGGGGCAGAGAGTGCTACTTATTGACGCTGATTTGCGCAATCCACAAATCGCCGATCGTTTAGAGGTTTCAGGCGATCAAGGTTTAACCGAACTGGTTGCAAAAAATCTCAATCCTCAAGATGTCGTCCAACGAATTGATGCGCTAGTAACAGCCGGGGGCGGTAGCGATCACACACCGCTTGAGCCAACCAATCTCTCCGTGTTAACTAGTGGGAAAATGCCGCTTGATCCAACGCGGTTACTTTCATCTCAGAAAATGCAGCGTTTGAATGACTATTTCAAGGCAATGTATGATCTGGTGATCTTCGATGCGCCACCCTTGTTAAATTTTGCGGATAGTAGCTTGCTTGCGAACCATACGGATGGCATGGTTGTGGTCACAGGACTCGGAAAAACGGATCGCAGTGATTTACGACAGATGCTAGATACCTTGCAGACTGCTCGAATTTCGGTGCTAGGGATTGTTGCAAATCGCAGTGGATCAGGTTCTGACGCTTAAGTGTTCATGGGGTATGCGATCGTCATTTTGAGCGATCGCACTTTTTTCGCTTTGAAAATTCCACTTCTGGTAGATCACGGCTCTGTCCTACAGCAGAGGATCACCCGTCACAGAGATTTCTCTTGAGGTAGATAGATTCTAGAAGGGTTGCACTCTAGAATTCACTTATAACAAGGAATTTTCGGAACTAAACCATGTCTGAACCAAATGGCGTGATGATGCAGTACTTCCATTGGTATAACTCACCGGATGGAAATTTTTGGAATGAATTAATTGCCAATGCGGAAGAACTGGCAAATGCTGGCATTACATCGCTTTGGCTCCCACCTGCCTACAAGGGACTCGGCGGCGATCATGAGGTTGGGTATGGAGTGTATGACCTTTATGATCTGGGTGAATTTGATCAAAAAGGCAGTGTTCGGACAAAGTATGGCACAAAAGAAGAATATCTAACCGCCATCAAAACGGCTCAATCGCATGGATTGCAAGTTTATGCAGATGTAGTTTTCAATCATCGCATGGGCGCAGATGCGGAAGAAGAAGTAGAAGCAACGCCATTTAATCCTGAGAATCGGGATGAAGTCATCGGTGAGTATCAGCCGATTCGAGCTTGGACACATTTTACTTTTCCAGGGCGGCAGGGCAAGTATTCCGAGATGGAGTGGCATTGGTGGCATTTTGATGCGATCGACTATAACGCGAGGGAAGCAGATAAGGACGCGATCTATCTGCTTAAGGGGAAGCAGTTTGATGACAATGTGGATCTCGAAAAAGGCAGCTTTGACTATCTGATGGGCTGTGATCTCGACATGGATAATCCTGAAGTAAAAGAGGAGCTAAAGCGCTGGGGGGAATGGTACATCGATACAACAGGTGTGGATGGCTTTCGCTTTGATGCAGTCAAGCACGTGAAAGCGGAGTTTTTTAAAGAATGGTTTGAGCATGTGCGGCATTATGCTCAGCAAGATTTGTTCTCAGTGGGGGAGTATTGGTCTGCTGAAGTGGATGCGCTGCACTATTTCTTAGATGTCACAGACGGCAGAGTTGCACTGTTTGATGCGCCGTTGCACTATAACTTCCACGCGGCAAGCAAAGCGGGCGATGGCTATGATATGCGTCAGATTTTTGACAATACTTTGGTGCAACAGCAGCCTGCACTTGCGGTCACACTGGTTGATAATCACGATTCGCAACCGTTACAGTCGCTAGAGTCTCCAGTAGAGTCTTGGTTTAAGCCATTAGCTTATGCGTTAATTTTACTACGGGCAGAAGGCTATCCTTGCATCTTTTATCCTGACTACTATGGAGCCTGCTACAAGGACAAGGGCAATGATGGAAATGAGTATGAGATTTGGATGGATAGCCATCGCTGGCTGATTGATAAGTTCCTTCTAGTACGCCGAGAATTTGCCTATGGGGATCAATATGATTACTTTGATCATCCAAATTTAGTCGGCTGGACGCGCTTAGGAGATGAGCAAAATCCTTGTGGAGTCGCTGTACTGATGAGCAATGGTGAAGGCGGCAGCAAGTACATGGAAGTCGGGAAGCCAGATTGCACCTACGTTGATATTACAGAACATGTAAATGAGACGGTCACAACCAATGAGCAGGGTTGGGGAGAGTTTCATTGTAATGGCGGGTCAGTGTCCGTGTGGGTTCCAAAGAAAGAGTAAAAAAAAGCCCCTCGATCGAGGGGCTTTCAGGGAGTTTTAAGACCTCGTTTAGAAGCTAAACTGAGTCCGAATGTTTCCAACAAATACAGTTGGATTGCTATCAAAGTTGTTCGCGTTAAAGACGGCATAGAACGTCGGCACGATCGCAATCTTGTCTGATAGCGGATAGAAGTACGAAGCCTCTACCTCATACTGAGTTCCGCCATCTCCGCCACCGGATGCAAAGAACTGCCGACCTCTAGTAATGTCCATCGGCATGACAAATGCCACCGTTGCCTGCGCTCCTTTCTTACCTAGATCTGGGAATGCCGCCCCGACTTGGAACGATTGGGTTCTTACCTTGGCATCGATCGGGTTCAAGTTGATATTGGCGAAGCTATAGCGCCCAAATAGTCCAAACCCAGGCGTAACTAACCAATCAAAGTTCACCCCAACCATGCTCGCCGTTGCATCGCGCAGCCCGCCACCGATTGCACCTTCTGAGAAGCCGGGACCTGCATCAAGGTAGCCATAGGGAATCGGTTCTCCGATCGCTCCGCCAACCTGCCCACCATAGGCTTGAATTCGCGAGTAGTTGTACTGTAAGCGTAGATTAATGGTGTTGCTCGGCGAATAGGTCAGTTCGGCAGAGGCAGTATTCGTCCCGCCAAATAGTCCAAATCTTGGATCACTGGAAGTATTAAAGCCGAATCGAGGCGAGAGAAACTCTGTGTTCTCGCCCAAGTAGCCTAAAGCAAGCTTAAGCTGATTGCTCAATTGCCATTCAACGACTGCACCTGATCCTCGATCGATGCTGTTCGATTGCGTGCTGTTCGAGGTATCAAAACTCGCACCAGAGCCAAAGACCGACAAGAAGCGATTGCCGTCAAAGTGGCGATACCAGTTGACGCGAGGTCCGACCGTGACTTTAATCGCATCATTGAGCGGGAAGCTATAGAACAAGTCCCGGATAATCACATCACTGCGACCGTTCTCAGTTCCAGCCGTTTGATCGAAGAAAGGTACACCGCTTGCATTGTAGAAACCTGCGGAGGCGTACTGGTTATAGGGCGATCGACCATTGCCTGCGGCTAGCTGGGTGACTAATTGGTCTTTACCGCTGAAAGAGGTAACAAGAGTGAGCCAAGCTAGGAAGCTCGCCGTGATTTCAGGATCTTCAGCGACAACGCGAGTTGGCTGTCCATTGGTTCGAGTCGCAAAGAATCGTCCTTCGGTATTGTTTCCACTGCCTGCGGGACCTTCAAAGACAACATCATCGCTTGCACCTGCGCCTGTGATGTTAAACCAGACATTGCCAAAGAGTTTTGTCGTGGTTGAGAACTGTTGTTTTTCAAGTGTGGTTGTCCGAGCTTCGAGAGAATCGACTCGACCCCGCAGAGTTGCAAGTTCTGCCGCGAATTGTTCTTGCAGCTTTTGCAGAGTCGCGAGGTCTTCTTTTTTAACCAGGTCAGAGGTTGCAGCGGCGATCAGTTCGTTGACGCGATCGAGACAAGCATTCAGACCTGCTGCAAATTCGTAGCGGGTTAGCGCACGGTTACCGCGATAGGTGCGGTCTGGATAGCCTGCGATACAGCCATAGCGCTCAACCAGCGATTGCAAGGCTTGGAATGCCCAATCGGTCGGTCTGACATCGGTTAGCTGCGAGACTGAGGTGACTTGAGCCAGGTCAGCCTCAAGTTGAGCTTCTGGAGCATTGAGTTCTGCAACGGTTGAGACACGATCGAAGTTTGGAGTTGCATCTTTTACGTCAGATTTTGCTTTGTCGGCGAGACTGTGTAAATTTTGAGTTGAGATCGTCGAAATAGGCGCTGGGATTTTTTCTGAAGCTTGAGCAGATTGTACACAAAATAGAGCCGCTGGTGCTGCTAACCACAGCTTCCAGCGTCGAGCAGGATTTGACATCTTTTCCTCACACCAAGATAAAATTCACCGAGAATGTATGGTATCAGACATTCTTAGGCAGATATGTAACCTGGGGTACTGATATCGGGGGAGGATGTCACGCTTTGTATACATCTTAGGAAGGGTATTTATAGCGCTCCTGTTTAGGTTGTGAAAGCTACAAAGAGTGGGGAGTAGGAAGTTATTTCTTATCTTCCCGACTCCCCACCTTCACGACTCATCTAGGACTGCCATAGCACCGGAATCAAAGCATTTTTCTCCAATCCTCTAATTTCTCTACCTCGCCTTTGCTTCTAGATTTTCTAAGCGACTCTTGAGGTCTTGATTCTCCTTCTTTAATTGATCAAGTTCTTCTCGTAGTTGTGTAACGGCTTTATCTGATCCGGCATTCTTTTGCACGGTTTGGATCGATTCTTCTGCAATCCGGCGAACTCGACCATCTGGAGTCTGATTCGCAAGCGATTGAAGAATCTTGATCGCTTTTGTCGTTTCCATTTGTCCCAAAGCGACTGCAACTGCAACTTGAGTCAGAAAGAATGTCTCACGGGATAGGGTTTTTAATCTTTCTAAAATGCGCTCTAGATTGATCTTGTCCTGTCCGGTTGAGATTGCTCCTAATGCTCGGATTGAAGCGAGACGCAGCGGTTGAGGCACTCCAGGCTGCGTGTAGTCTAGAATCAGATTTAAGGCAGATTCAGAAGTCTTCATCTGGCTCAATGCACCAATTGCCCCGGCTCGCACAATCTCATTCCAGCCTTGACGCTGTTTGAGGACAATATCAATCAGTTGAAGCGTATTTGCTTCTGACGCTTCACTCAAACCCGATGCCGCAACTTTGCCGAAACTGCGGAGTGCTGCGGCTTCAGTGTAGTAACTTGCATCGCCTTGTTCTACGATCGCTGCGAGGGCTTTGTAGCTTTCAGGAGTTGCAATTTGAGCAAGACTGGTGACGATCGATCGTCTGACTCGTGCTTCTGGATCGCTCAATCCTGCAATCACTGCGTCAACAGCTTGGTCGAGTTTGATCGTGGCTAGATTTTCTGCAACTTCAGCCCGCACGCCCCAGAATTTATCATTTTTCAACGCATCAGAGAGTGCTTTCACGGCTTCAAGTCCGCCTTTTTTCGCGATCGCTTGTGCGGCACAGATTCGCGAAACTGGGTCAGGATCATGCTGCAATTGTGCTTTGAGTTCTGGGAGGGGATACTCTAAAGTTACTGTTTTAAGATGATAGTTATCAACATCGAAGCGAATGAAGTCAGGCTTCTGCTCTAGCGGGAAGTAGAAGCTTTGCTCTTTTTCGTGAACTCGAACGCTAAAGGTTTTCGATTCGCCATTGATGTAGCAAATCGCGATCGGAATTCTCAAGTCAAACAAATCAGATTGCGTCTGAGTGACTGTAATCTTTGCCAGGTTACTATCTGAGTCAAAGCTATACCCCAGTTTGAAGTCAGGATGTCCACCGCGATAGACATATTGATCAAACAAAAAAGTTAGATTTCGCCCTGTTGTCTTTTCGATCGCTCTGAGTAAATCAATTGTTTCAACGGTTCCATGAGCATTGTCTTTGAGGAACGTTGCGATCGAACGATAAAACAAATCGTCTCCTAGCTCTGCTCGTATCATGTGATAGACGCAAGATCCTTTCTCATAGATATGTCGATCGTAGAGTTCGATTGCTTCTCGATAGACATGCGTGACCAGCGATCGACGATAGCGCGATGCGTCTTCGTCTAAGTACTGTCGAGCCTGACCGAATAGGTAGTATAAAGCTTCTTCACGCCCATATTCTGACTCAAACCACATGACTTCAGCATAGGAAGCCATGCCTTCTTTGATCCAAGCATGTGACCAGTGTTTGATCACAATCAAATCACCAAACCACTGGTGCGCGAGTTCGTGAGCGACTAATGACTCGGTACTGCGATTGTCGAGCGCGGCTCGTTCATCAAGTAAACAGCGATCGGTGAGCAATGTGGTAGACGTGTTTTCCATGCCTCCGAAAATAAAGTCATCGACGCAGACTTGAGCATATTTCGGAAACGCATAAGAGTAGCCATATTTTTGACTATAAAACTCAATCATGCGAGGCGTTTTACTCATACTGAGGCGGGCTTGATCTTCGCGACCTTTCTCGACATAGTAAGTCACAGGTCTGCCATTCCACTCGTCTCGGAGTTCAGCAAAATCTCCGATCGCTAAGGTCATCAAGTAAGTCGGATGAATTTCTCGCTGATACCAGTGAAAGATTTGAGTGTCGCCTTTATCTTCAGTGGCAATAAGTTCACCATTAGAAACCGCAATCAAGGGCTTTGGAATCTGGACGCGAATTTCTGAAGTTGCAAGCTGTCCAGGATAGTCAAAGCAAGGAAACCAGAAGCGCGAATCTTCATCCTCGCCTTGTGTCCAGACTTGAGTTGGTTTATTGGGATAGTCCTGGCTTGGCGCAATGAAGTAGATGCCGCGTTGGGGTTTTTCAACGTGATAAGCGATCGCTAATTCGATTTTTTCCCCGATTTTAGTTGCTTGCTTAAGTTGGATGTTTAATTGCTCTGCGTCATAGTCAAAGGGTTGTGAAACGTTATCAATTTTAATCGTTTCAATATTGAGATTGACCGCATCAAGCGTTAAGCGATCGATGCCATTGCGAACCGGTTTGATCCGAATGGTGCAGGTTCCCCGGTAGCTTTGATTGGGAACATCGAGGATGAGGTCGAGTGCGATATGCTCCACTTGACCGGGGCGATCGGGATTGTAGTGAGGACGAGCGCCGGGTAGCTCGAATGATTTATAAGCGTTAGTGTCGTCGCGTAAACGTTCGTGTAGCATAATCGCGTGGGGTAATCTAGCCTTTAAGTTTAACGAGAGTTCGGCAATGCGAACCCTCTGGACGATATCAAACTTTTAAGCGGTTGAATAGAAGTTGCAGCGATCGTGAATCCCTACCTTAAGATTTTTGCTCAAGAATCAGAATTCGCTGGGTAAGCGGGTGTTCAAAATCACTAGCGATACGCGCGCGTCACCCCATCCAACTTTGTCACCGCTTCTGGCTCCATCGCCCATCCCATCGCTCCCGCATTCTGTTCTGCTTGACTCGCCGTTTTCGCCCCTGGAATCGGAATCACATTACCCTGAGCCATAAGCCAATTTAGTGCCACTTGAGCAGGAGTGCGATCGTACTTTTTCCCAATCTCAGCTAATAGCTCAATCACAGGCATCAACTTCTCTAACCCCTGCCGACTAAACTTCGGATCTAGCTTTCTTGCACCTGTCACTGAGTCTGCATTTTCTGGCTTATATTTTCCAGTGAGCAAGCCTTGCGCCAGCGGACTATACGCCAAAATTGTGACTCCCAACTCTTTCGCCATGTCGAGAATGCCATTGACCTCAATCTCACGATTAATCAACGAGTAGCGCACCTGATTCACGGCTAAAGGCACACCCTTTGCCGCTAAATAGCCCTGTGCCTCCCGCATCTGCTGCGCCGAATAATTGCTCACGCCAACTGCGCCAATTCGTCCCCGCTTTACCTCATCCGCCAACGCATCCATTAGCGTCTTCTTGCTCATGAAAAAATCAAACGGCATATGCACCTGATAAAGCGCGATCGACTCTACTCCTAAGCGATCCAAACTTGCTGTCACTGCATCATGAACCGCATCGCGATTAAATCGCCAGGGCAACGGCATATACTTTGTCGCAATCTGAACGGACTGAGGATTCTGCCGCATAAATTGCCCAATAAACTGCTCAGACTTGCCCAAGCCGTAAATTTCAGCCGTATCAAAAAACGTTGCACCTGCTGCGATCGCGTTGTCAAATGCCCGTTTTAAATCTGCCTCGCTATAGTCTTTACCGAAGCTCCAGAAAAACGAATCGCCCCAAGCCCAAGTGCCAATGCAGATCGGCGGAACCTTCAAATCCGTTCTGCCAAGCGTCATTAATGTTTCCATGCAGATCTCACTTTGCCTTTGTAACGTTATTTTAAGTTTAATGATAGATTCCATTTTTGACATTCCTCTTTAGAACGACGCATCGACTGCCGTAAGCTATGAATATCAATTTGCAGTTTTAGATTTTGATATGCACGCGGTAAAACCACCCTCAATCAAGCTGTTCACAATGTTCCAACTGGGGTTATACCAGATGGGACTCGGCATGATGTCTGTGCTGACGTTGGGCGTTTTGAACCGCGTCATGATTAAAGAGTTGGCGATTCCAGCGACGCTTGCGGCAAGCGCGATCGCAGTTCATCAACTCATGGCTCCGGCAAGATTATGGTTTGGGCAATTGTCTGATGCGAAGCCGATTGCGGGCTATCACCGGACTGGGTATGTTTGGATTGCTTCGGTGCTATTTGCGATCGCTGCGTTTCTCGCGGTGCAAGTCATGTGGCAAGTTGGGGATAGCTTGCAAGCAGTCGGATGGACTACTCCAACCTATCTTTGGATGCTAATGCTGGGATCGGTGTTTGCAGTTTACGGATTGACTTTGAGTGCTGGGTCAACGCCGTTTGCCGCTTTACTGGTTGATGTGTCAGAAGAAGAGAATCGATCGAAGCTCGTCGGGGTTGTCTGGTCAATGTTGATGGTTGGTATTGTGATTGGAGCGATTCTAAGTTCCCGGTTGCTGCCGAGCGAAGGAAGTATTGCACTCGATCAACTCCGTCCTGCGGTTAATCGCTTATTTGTCATTGTTCCTGGCGTTGTCTGTGGATTATGTGTGCTGGCAACTTTTGGCGTTGAGAAAAAGTACTCGCACTTTTTTAACCGATCGCAAGACCACAATCGAGAAGATCAAGTTACTCTGGGTCGCGCAGTTCGGGTCTTGACCGCTTCTCCGCAGACGGGATTGTTTTTCTCCTTCTTGCTAATGATGACGATTAGCTTGTTTATGCAAGATGCGGTGATGGAATCTTATGGCGGACAAGTGTTTGGCATGTCGGTATCGGAGACGACTCAGTTAAATGCGTTTTGGGGCATGGGAACTTTAGTCGGAATTAGTAGTGCCGGATTTGCGATCGTGCCGCGATTGGGAAAAACCCGTACTGCAAAATTAGGCTGTCTCTTGGTTGCAGGCTGTGCTGGGATTCTAATTTTGGCAGGGTTTACGACCAGTCCGAAACTGTTACAAAGTGGATTATTTCTGTTTGGATTAGCGTCGGGTATTACGACGACTGGGGCGTTGAGTTTGATGCTGGACTTGACGGCTGTTGAGACGGCGGGGACATTTATTGGAGCGTGGGGCTTGGCACAGGCTTTAGCGAGAGGATTGGCAACTGTTCTCGGAGGCGGTGCGCTCGATTTTGGCAAGATCATTTTCCCGAACCTGACCCTGGCATATGCCTTTGTGTTTGGACTCCAAGCGATCGGGATGTTAGTCGCAGTCCGACTTTTGAATCAGGTCGATGTCAAGGCGTTTCACCTCAAAACAAAAGCCGCGATCTCAACAATTCTGCAAGGAGAGTTAGATTAATAGATGTGGTTTATTAAGTTTTGTTGCTTATGACTCGTCGAACTCTTATTCTTGGTTGGCTCAGTACGGTGCTTGCGATCGTTGCGAGTCTGAGCTTGTCTTTTCCTGCGGTTGCGCTAGGCGGAGTTTTGCCGCAAGTGAATCAACCTGCGCCTGAATTCTCACTGCCGAGCAATTCTGGAGAAGGAACGGTTTCGCTGTCGGATTATCGTGGCAAGTGGGTCGTGGCTTACTTCTATCCGGCCGACTTTACGCCGGGATGCACTTTAGAGGCGAGAAAATTTCAGGAAGATTTGCCAAAATATCTCGATCGCAATACGCAGGTGCTTGGGATCAGTGCGGATGATGTCAATTCTCACAGTGATTTCTGCGATTCTGAAGGGCTGAAATTTCCGCTGTTAGCCGATGAGAAAGGAGCGGTGAGTCAGGCGTATGGCTCATGGCTCGGTATTCGATCGGCACGGCATACGTTCATTATTGATCCGGAAGGGATTCTACGGGCGACGTTTACGGGGGTGAATCCGATCGTGCATAGTCGCGAGGTGTTGGCAACGCTAGTGGATCTGCAATAATTTTCGCAGTCCTTGTAGAGACGCGATGAATCGCGTCTCTAAGAAATTCGCGGTTTTACGAGGGATCAAAACCGCAATCCCACCCCACCCTGTAAGGTCGCTGCGGCACCACCGCTTTTATACCCATCAAACGCGATCACGGCATTGCCAAACACGACGACATTGCTATTTGGTAACGCATAATCAATTCCGGGCTGAATCGCGAAACTAGTCCGATCTCCCAACACGGTATCGCCACCCAACGGAATCGAAGCCCCAGCGCCGATATAGATATCCGTCTGCCAATTCAGTGCGTAATCGTAAGAAATAGTTGGAACAATTGCAGTTCCATTGCCAATGAATGCCTGTGCCCGCAGCGAAACTGGCGCTCTTAGAAACTTATAGCGTCCCGCAACGACTGCCGAAACGCTACCCCCATCGCCATTATTGTCATTCGACACCGCAACTCCAGGACCGACACCAATATAGCTGCCGTAGGCTGCTTGACCCCAAGCAGGAGCTTGCATCGCACAAATTCCAATGAGTGCTGCTCCACAAACCCCAAGCTTCTTATCGAATCGTCCAAACAAACCTGTTAAAAATTTCATTGCTCGACTCCTCACTACCAGGAACAGCGCCGCATCAAACTGCGATCGAATTATTTTTTATCATACCGAAGAATGCCCGATTCTCAAGCCCTACGCACCGAGTTTTGATCAGAAACAAAAGACTTTTGCGGAAACTTTTAGAATAGAGAAAGCTCCATTTATTTCGGTATTTTATGTCTGATTCTGCACTGGGCGATCGCTATTCTAATTTGATTGAACAGATTATTCAGCAAACGCTGAAGGGCAATATTCGGTCAAAAGAACAGGTTTATCAAATGCTGGTGCAGGAGATTGAACCAGATAGCGGTGAAATTTTTGATGTGAAATTTCGCGATCGCATGGTGCAGACTCAGACCTCAGCCCAGGATAAAAGTGATGAATTGAAACAGGCGAAGGCGATGCGGGCGATACGAGCATTGCAAACCATTGAAGGAGAATGGAAGCGCTGGCAATCTGAAAATCAAAACAGGAGCGCGATTGCAACTTCAGTCCGACAGTTAAATCAGGCGGATAGACGCGATCGAATTCTAATTTTTCTGACGCTGAGCGATCCCAATCACCCTGAAAGCCTCAATTCCGATCAACTGAAACAGGTTGCATTAACACTTCGACAACAACCCATTTCTGATGCTGAAACCCAGCAAGAATTAGCGCAATTGAGCGATGGAATTCTGCGCGGGTTCAAGTCTTGGGAGATTTTGCAGCCGCATTTGATTAGCTGGATTTATAACCCGGAGCAATTGGGATTTGGTGGGACATCTAGAGGAGTTCGACCTTGGGAATTATGGGCGAATCAAGCAATTGGAATTTTTCCAAAATCGTTTTTTACAGCACTCGATCAAGACCAATCTGCGGGAACCTGGGCAGAATCACAGACTGAAGTTGATCTATCGGATTGGATCGAGCTTTTGATTGTGATGCAAACGCTGCAACGAGGTTTAGTCAGTTGGGCAGAAAATCAAAGCTATAGTGCCAAAGCGGGAATGTCGATGTCGGTTTCGATTTTTCTGACCTTTGCGCTGCTTTGGTCTGAATTAGCAGGCGGATTTTCGCGATCGACTGGATTGAATTCAATCAATCGCGATCGCTTCTCAGAATCAGCGTTCCGCGTCACTTTACAAATCCTGCGCGTCTTTGCTCAACGAAGTTATTTTCCACTGTATGGAACGATCTATACCTCTTTTACTGGTACTTACTTCCGAGAAGCAATGAGTTATCTGAGCGAGCCACTCAAGCGAGTCGAAGGCACACAGGAGAAGGCACGAATTCTTACGCTAATTGGCGCAACACAGCGGATTATTGGAGCATTAGACATTGCAAAAGAGCTTCACACTCAAGCAAAGGAGATTGCCCAAGAGGCAGGCGATAAGCGGTGTGAGATTGCAAATCTGAACCATTTGAGTCGAATTAGCATTACTGAGAAGAACTATACAGAAGCAATTAGTACGAGCCAAAGAGCCTTAATTCTCAGTCGGCAATCGGGCGATCGGATGGGGGAAGCAAATGCTCTTGCAAATTTGGGCTATGCCGAAGTTTTCCAAGCCCAGTTACTTGAATTAGATCCCGATGCGTATGAGTTAGCGATCGGGTATTTAGAACAAGGCTTAGCTCTATCCGAAAAGCTTGGTGATTTGCAGAGTCAGGCATTGTGTGCCATTAGTCTCGGAAGTGCCTATGTTACTTTGAATGAGACTGAGCAAGCTTTGAAGTATCTAGAGCAGGGAAGCTATGCAGCGGGAGAGTCGGGCGATCGCTATTTACATGCGTTGTGTTTAGCTTATGTCGGTGAGGTATGTTACCAGCGTCAAGATTCTGAGCGAGCTATTGTTGCCTCTGCGATCGCAATGTACAAGCTTGAGCAGATGGGTTCAACAGATTGGCGGACTTCTGCCGGATTACTTACTATCTTGCAGGGACAATTGGGCGAACGATTTGAGCAGATTTTGCAAAGTCAGCGATCAAGCTTCATCGCAGAAATTGGCATGGACGGGTTTGACTATCTGAGAGAGTTACTCGATCGATATCGCCAAGCTTAGTAACCGTAAGGCTATTTATAGTGTTTATCTGCAAACTTTTGCTTCACTCGATTACGCTAGCGATCGCGCAATTCCTACCCTAATACGCAATAATTTAAGAAGTTTAATACACTGCCAATCTATGAACTTGAGCGCTGAAGATCTCAACTTACTCCATCAGGCAGAAAAACGACTCAAGCAGCTATCTCCCGAACGGTTGCGAGTTGCCAGCGATTTTCTTGCCTATCTACAAGAACGTGAGGAAAACGAAGCAACAGAGGAACTATTAACGATTCCTGGCATTGAAGCAGAATTTCTTGAGGCTTTACAAGAAGCTGATGCTGGCGAGGTTGTCTCCTAGTGAGATGGCTTTAATAAGTGATTCAAAGGGAAGTTGGAGAGTGAGGAGCGCTGACATAAAGCTTTTTCCCGCTCGATTCCCACATTTTAGAGCAAATGGTCTACTCAATTTGAAAGCTACTAGAGGAAATATACACCCGTACATCCTCTAGCATCCTCATCATCGATTTTGTGATGGAATGGTATGCCGACTTCGCCAACTGCGAATGTGCTGATCACCGGAATTAGAGCTTCGACATGACATCATCAAGGGAAAGATAACCAGGATAAGAGCAGGAACGATCAAACGCTTCATGATATTTCTCCTTTCAGTTTTATCTAAAGTGGGCTAGACTCAGAAGAAATTATCATAAGGAAAGCTAACCATTTCAGCGATTAAACTACCAGAATAACTAGCAATAGCTGTGGGATGGGCATCTTGCCGGACTCCGGAAAGCAGGCAAGATGCCTGCCCCACAATTAAATCAGAAAAATTCACCATTGAGAAACTACTACTACTACTACAAGTCCTTTGATTACCAGTCTCCTCAAACCAAGGTGTGATCAGAACTGTTAAAAGATGCTGGCGCTTTGGCTATTTAATTTTCTACAACGAGAACGACCCTCAATTAGCTGATGACCTTGTAACGTTAACTGATGACTCTGTGCAGACTCCTTAGCTTTCTGCTCTTTGCAACCATAAATCCCGCTTAGTAAGCCCCAGCTATCAAGTACTAGTGACCAAAACTCCATAAAATGCCATTCATATAGGGGAGTCAGATGTGCAGCGCGATTACGAAGATGTCCAAGTTGATCAAGAATGGATGCGGCTTGTTCTCCCTGCGCTAGCCAAGTTGCAGCTGGATGTTCCCACTGTTGAATGAATTTGCGAATGACTTGTCTATCAAATTCACTTATTTGATCGCGAGGTTGGTATTCAAAAAGAAGAGCATCCCTATCTTTAAAGTCCCACTCTGGCTTATCAAACTCAGCAGGAATAAACCGCTTCCATTGTTTTGCAATTAACCTTGGAAGCTGACCGATTGTGTGACTCTGTTGACCTCTCAGTTGAAGTCCCCCAATTTCAAAGGTTCTTTCTTGTTTATTGGCTGATTGCACCAAGAAATTGTAAAGCGCTTCAAAGAAAGGAGCTACGACTTCCGTTTCTACAACCAATCCCAGTCTTGTTCCGGCTTCCGTATAGTCACTAAAAACATCCCTTTTTTTTGTGATCCTATAATTCATGTTTGCCAGAATGAGGTTTGTCCGGCTAGATTCAGATATGCTTTGCCAAACATTACTTCCAATCAAAGCCTCGATTTTCTTGCCAACTTTGTTCGCATCATATGACAAGGACGATTTTTTGATTTGAGATTGTAGACTTTGAATCTCGGTTTCTCTGCGTTCGATTTCTGCTTCTTTTGCTAATAGTGAAGCTTGGAGAGTTGCTAATTGCTCTTGCTGTTCAGTTGAAAATTGACTGATTGTTTTTTGAAGGATTGCAATTTGCTGTCTCAAATTTCTAATCTGCTCATTCTTGCTATGACTCAGTTGCCTCTGCTCCGCAATGAGTTGGTCTTTCTCTTTAATAATTTGATTTCTCTCTTCTGCTTCTAAGCATTGGATTGCAGTTTTAATTAAATTATAGAAATGTGGTTTAGTTACATCGATTTCTTCATTTTTTCCATTAGTTCTCTCAAGCGTTCCAACTCTTTGTCCCTTTCTAACGACTAGAGTATCACCCTGAGCATTGTAAATTCTGAGTTCTCCTAAAGCCCCTGAAAGGATATGGCAAGTATATCTACGCTTGCTATAGTCAAAAATCGCCTTAACGTTATAGAGCAACATATTTTCTTGATGAATACTGAGAATGTTTCTCCAATATGATTCCCCCACGATAAGCCAAATAACTTTGAAAAAGGGCAGGCATCTTGCCTGCCCCACCTGACATTAAAGATATGGAAATTGGTTTGATGAGAGATCTAATGAAGGTTGTTGCCACAGAAAGGGATATTGCTCTGGAGTTTCAGATAAACCTGCTCTAACTGGATTTAGTCGAATGTAATTCCAGAAATTCTCAAACTCATGCGCATCTCTGACAATACGATCGTACCGTTCATCCTGCCAAACGACTCCGATATGATTCATCGCAGCAGCAATCTTTTTAGCACTATATCCCTTCATGCTTTTCATGATCTCACTCAGGCTCCAAAATTTTGATTCAGTTTTCAATAGAGGCTGAACAATCAGATGGACATGATCAGGCATGACAACGACGATAAAGACTTTGTATCTCTGATTGTTGAAGAATAAGCAAGTGTCTAAAGCGATCTGCCGAGCCTGAAAACTTAGCTCAAATTTTTTCCAAGTATTGAACGTAATAAAGTAGCGCCATCCAACTCCCAATGTGGGAGGTTTCGCTTACTAAATTTTACCTGTCTATTTCCAATTTTCTTCATTACTAATGGAATCTCCCTGTGGGGTAGGCATCTTGCCTGCCACCAGCCCCAAGAATTCCCCTTCAAACTAAAAATCCCCCACCCGAAGGCGAGGGATTTTCTATCTATCTACCGCATTTAGTTCAGATCAACCAAACTTACCCGCAGTAGCAGCAATCACGAAGGCTGCATACGTCAGCACATAGCCCGCCGTGAAGTGGACCAGACCGACCAACCGAGCTTGAACGATCGAT
>JALOOO010000145.1 GCA_025454375.1 Leptolyngbya sp. Prado105
AAACTGCTCATAAGTATAGGTCTTTTGAAATGCGTCAATGCTGCAAGAGCAAATCTGTTGCATCACTTCAGCCGGAATGTCCTTGCTGCTGCCTTGTTCGGTGCAGGTATTCGTAAAACCTGCGATCGTTTCAGCCGGGTAGGGGTTGGGTTCTTCAGCATTGGCTTTGTGCATCGGAGCAAATGCAGCCGTCATTAAACCAAGAGCAACGATCAAGCGGGAGAGAGATTGAGAAACGCGCATAGTCTTGTGGTTGAGTGAAGAAATGGCTTCCCGCATCGTAAGCGGTGTAGCCTTAAGATTCCCAACTTGTTTGGAGAATTTTAATAAAGGAATGAGTTGTGTGAGTATTTGATATATTTTCTGGCAGAGTTGTGTATTGGAGAGCCTGCCCACGATCGCATGAATATGCCAAGATGAAGAAAGTGTTTACCAGAGTTTGCCGGATGTCTTTGACTGAGTTTGATTCAACACTACAACGGTTAGGGCAAGTCCGTTTTGCGCTTTTACGCTTGCATAAAGCCCTATTGGATGGAGAGCGACTTGACTATGAACAAAAGCATGGACGAGTCACCAATACTGAATTCTTTGGCTTGGTCTTGGAGAATTCACAGTTCGCCTGGTTACGCCCGATTTCGCAATTTATTGTGCAAATCGATGAAGCGTTGGATGCAAAAGAGCCAATCACGATGGATCAAGCAAGCGAGTTATTAGCACAAACAAAGCAACTGCTTCGTCCTATCGCAACCGGGTCGAATTTGGAGCAAAAGTATGACCAAGCGATTCAACGTGATCCAGATATTGCCTTTATGCACGCAGAGATGATGAACATGTTGATTGGGAGTTAATTCTACTTTTGTCGTAAAGACCTTTCGGCTGAAATCTGGATAAACTAGGACATCATTTGTGCAGATTCGTCGATGAGAATGAACCGCCGCCAGTATTGCCAAGATTCGATCGCGACTTTTGATCCAACAGGATGGCTCTCTGATCTGCAAGAAAGCGAGATCGTCGATCGTCTCTTTTTTGCAGGAGAAGCAACTTCAGCACAGCATCCCTCAACGGTTCATGGGGTATTCTTCTCAGGTGAACGAGAAGCAAATCGGATTGCACAATGAAGCAGGAATTACAGCAGTTTTGGGGCTATTCTGAGTTTCGTCCTCCGCAGGGTGAGATTGTGCAAACGATTCTAAATCGGCAAGATGCGCTAATTGTGCTACCGACTGGAGGCGGGAAATCTTTGTGCTTTCAACTTCCGGCAGTGATTCAGCCTGGACTGACGATCGTCGTTTCTCCTCTGGTTGCTTTGATGGAAAATCAGGTTCAAGATTTGCGGCGGCGAAAGATTTCAGCAGCATTGTTACATAGTGAGCTTTCACCCGGAGATCGCAAGCAAATTTTGAGTAAACTGGCGAACTATCGCTTACTCTATCTTTCTCCTGAGACGCTACTGAGCTTGTCGGTTTGGCAGTGCTTACTCAAGGTCAGGATCAATTCGTTAATTATCGACGAGTCGCATTGTCTCACTCAATGGGGAGAAACTTTTCGACCTGTTTACTACCGACTTGGAGCCGTTCGAGCAGCATTGTCTAATCGTCAGCAGCGAGTCACGATCGCAGCATTTACTGCAACGGCTAATCCCATCGCGCAAGAAACGATTCAGCGAATTCTGCAACTTGAGAATCCGCAATGCTTTCGGCTCAGCCCCTACCGGGCAAATCTCAGCCTAAAAGTACAATCAGTCTCGACTCCAAGGCAGCGGAGACAGAAACTACTCGCTGTGATCCAATCTCAAACAGGTTCAGGTTTAGTCTATGTGCGATCGCGTCGAGACGGTGAGGAGCTAGCAGATTGGCTAAAACAGCAAGGCTACCCAACCGAAGCCTATCATGCGGGATTAAAATCAAGCGATCGTCGAAAAATTGAACAAGATTGGATTGGCGATCGATTGAAATTTGTCGTCTGTACCTGCGCCTTTGGCATGGGTATCGATAAATCGGCGACTCGGTGGGTTGTGCATTATCATGCGCCTTTCTTGATGAGTGAGTATGTTCAAGAAATTGGGCGAGCGGGTAGAGACGGAAAGCCTGCGATCGCGGTTTTGCTCAAAAGTAGCTGGCTCGATGCTGAAGATCGTCAACGCTGGCAGTTCTTTGAGACTCAGGAACGTGAGCAAATCAGCAAAGCCCAAATGTTAGTTCAAAAGCTGCCGCAGCAAGGGAATGTCGATCAAGTATCGAGAGAGGTTAAGGGAGCCGCGATCGCGCTTTCTTTACTGCATAACGCGAATCAGTTGGCTTGGAGCGATCCATTTCACTATCAAATTCTGTCAAGACAGCGTTTGCCACAGACTTCGCGATTAAATTCTACTCAGTCGATGCAGAGCTATCTGAAGACTAAGACTTGTCGCTGGGCGTTTATTTTGCGATCGTTTGGCTTTGAGCAGGAGGCAATAGATTTTACCTGTGGACAGTGCGATCGTTGCTTAAAATAGAAGAAAGTCTATTCAACTGGTAAAGATGGCAAAGCAAGAAAATCCGCTGAGTGGAGATGCTTTAGTGAAAGAAGTTTGTCGTCGAATTCGAGTGGCTCGGAGCTACTGGGATGCTCACAACAATGCAGCCTGCCGAGGAGAGCGAGAACGTGCCCTTGCGCTTTACAATACTCTGACGAAGGAACAGAAAGAGCAAATTCCGCAAGTGCTAAGAGTGTGGCTGCGCTACCGAAGTGAGAAATATTTTGGAGCGCATCAGACTCCTCCCAAATCGAAACGCAAACCAAAATTAACCTGAATTTAAACTAAAAAGTCTGTTCAGTTCCTCGATTTACAGCTTTGCAATGATTAAAGAAATCTAGATTTTACTATTTCTACTCCCTTAGAAATATTACGAACTGCTGCTAAAGTTGTATCCTCGTTTTTGGGCACGTAGATGACATTCCTGCCCATCCTAGCCGCGAGGAGATTTAGCGCCTTATTTTATTCGATCGAGAATCCTATGAGTCGTTCCGTGCACACCCTGTTGATTGTTGAAGACTTTCTCCCTGATCGAGAGTTATATCGGCGCTATTTGTCGTCGGATGCTTATGATACTTATCGGTTATTTGAGGCAGATTCGGCAGCAGCAGGATTAGAACTGTGCCGGACACAAGCGATCGATGCAATTTTGCTCGATTATTCATTACCGGATGCAACTGGCTTACAGTTTCTCAAGTCGCTTGCGGATCAAACTCAGGGCAACCGTCCCCCGGTGGTCATGGTGACAGGTGAGGGCGATGAAACGATCGCAGTGCAAGCGATTAAACTTGGAGCAGAAGATTACTTAGTCAAGCGTCATTTGACTCCAGAATTACTGCAATTAGCAATGCGGAACGCGATCGAAAATGCTCAGTTGCGACTGCAATTAGCACAAAGCGAAGCTCGGTATCGCGAGAAGGCAAGGCGCTTACTAGAATCCGAGGCGCGATTAAAAATGGGGGTGCAGGTTGCAGGTGTGGCACTGGCTAGATTTGACTATGCTTCAGATACCGTCGAGCTTTCGCCAGAGGCGGCTATTTTATATGGCATTCCGGCAGACCAACTCACGATTTCGCGCGAGCGCATTCATGAGACGTTTCATCCTGACGAGCGGGCAATCTTAGAGCAGATCATTGCAGAGGTGCTTGACCCCACAGGTGCAGGATGGTTTGCTCGTGAACATCGTGTTGTCTGGCAGACAGGCGAAGTGCGATGGCTGAGTGTCCGCAAACAGGTGTTTTTTGATCGCTCTAGTAAAATTCCGCATCCTGACTTTGCAATTTTGGCAGCGGTTGATGTCACAGAGCGCAAACAATCAGAAGAGACACTGCGGCAGAGTGAAGAACGCTATCGATCGCTGTCTGAATTGATTCCGCAACTCGTCTGGATTGCTGATTTCAATGGAGCAATGCTGGATGTGAATGAGCGTTGGTCGGCGTTTACAGGCTTAACTTTAGAGCAAGCTCAGACAGGCGGATGGGCGGCGATCGTGCATCCTGATGATCTGTCGATACTCGCAGAAGCATGGCAAACTGCACAGCAAGAGGGCACGCCTTACCAAGCAGAAGGACGGATACGACGAGCAGATGGTCTGTATCGCTGGCACTTGCATCAGGCAATGCCCTTAAAAGATCGGCAGGGGCAAATTATTAAATGGTTTGGCACAGCCACTGATATTCAAGACTTAAAAGAAATTGAAGCAGATCACGCTCGATTACTGGTCGAAGCCCAAACGGCGCGGGCTGAAGCTGAATCTGCAAATCGTAGCAAAGATGAATTTGTTGCAGTCGTGGCGCACGAATTGCGATCGCCGCTTAATTCGATCGCAGGTTGGGCGAAACTACTTCAAACTCGAAAGTTTGATCCCGCGACTCAAGAAAAAGCACTCGACACGATTTGGCGCAATACTCAGGCTCAAGTTCAATTGATCGAAGATTTGCTAGATGTCTCGCGCATGACGAGAGGAACCTTGCATCTGACGATGACCCCTGTGAATCTGATGACGGTCATCCAATCCGCGATCGATCTGGTTCTGCCGCAAGCACGGGCTAAAGAAATTGATTTGAGCTTTGCGAATCAGCAAGCAGCAGAACCGCGAGTGTTTGATTCGCCAAAGTTTCAGGTTTCCGGTGACTTCAATCGTCTTCAGCAGATCGTGGTCAATTTACTGACCAATGCTATTAAATTCACTCCAGAACGAGGACGGGTCGAACTGGAGCTAGAGCAAGTCGAAACTCAAGTCCAACTGAAAATTTGTGACAATGGCAAAGGGATTGAGCCGAAGTTTTTACCTCGGATTTTTGAGCGATTTCAGCAGGGACAAGAAAATACAGGCGCAAAAGATGGATTGGGGTTAGGGCTTGCGATCGTCAAACATTTAGTCGATCGCCATCAGGGAACAATCACCGCCGAAAGTGCTGGAATCGGTCAAGGCGCAACGTTTACCGTTCAATTGCCGTTGCTCCAGACTCCCCTGCAAGCGAATCGATGGGTGAGTATTGCTGAACCAATTACGCTACGTGAAATTCGCATTCTAGTCGTCGATGACGAACCGGATATGTTGAACCTGCTTGCATTTATCTTGCAAGAAGCGGGAGCCGAAGTCGAAACGACGACATCGATAGCAGTCGCTTTGCAACAATTGGCGCAGTTTAAGCCCAATATTCTCATCAGTGACATTGCGATGCCAGAAGGGAATGGCTATGAGCTAGTTCAACGCATGAGATTGTATCCAGAGGGAAAAATCCCCGCGATCGCTCTGACTGCCTATTCGAGCGAGATTGATGAAGCTCGATCGTTACAAGCGGGCTTTAACTGGCATTTGACAAAGCCTGTCGATCATCAATTACTGATTAGAACCATTGCGAACCTTGTCCAAGCAGCAGATCTATGCCCGAGATCGTAATGCTCGATCGGGATCAATTTCTTAGCGTGGGATAGAAATTCTCTTCGGCAATCTAATTCCCGTTGTATTCGATACGTCAAATCTACAGCCCACTCGTAAATCTACCCTTCGGTGCAGTAGAAATCGCTCTCTTGATTGACTGAAATTACATAAGATGAAATTATCCTAGACAAAAGTGTTCTAATAGATAAGCTAGCACTGCTTTGAATTCTAGATCTTGACTTGGGAGGGTTTGTATTGAGTCGGTTTCTACTACCCATGCACAGTACTACAGTCTGAATTGGCGCTCCTTTTCTTGCCAAGCCTTATGTCCTCAATTCTGTTGATGTAACCCTTGCCAACTGGTCATCTCAATGCCTACTAATCAAGACCTTCCTGATTCTTTGTTGGTTGATACCGATGATCGCCCAACAAACCTAAACTACAAGCTTCAATTGAATTTCCAGGATTCAATTGAAAGCGGAGCATTGGCAACTGTAGGCATGGTGCTTCAACTGGCAGATGGGCAGATTGCTGCATGTAACCCTACTGCTGAACGCATTATGGGCATAACAATGGCTCAAATGGCAGGATGGCGATCGACGGATTCAACCTGGCGAGTTGTGCGCGAAGATGGTTCCGCTTTTCCGGGTGAGCAGCATCCGGCAATGGTCGCTCTGAGAACGGGGAAGCCCTGCCAAAATGTAGTGATGGGATTCTATCGACCCAGTGGCAACATCGTCTGGTTACTCCTCAACGCTCAGCCTTTGTTTCAACAGGGGATTGATCAACCCTATGCAGTCCTGACTACTTTAGTCGAAACTCCACCTCCCGCACAGGCTCAAAATCGCAAAAATCAGTCTAAAATTGCCTCGTCTGATGCTTTTGGACAGTATTTTATCCAGCATATTGCCGAGGCTGTTCCTGGCATACTTTATGTCTATGATTTGATTGAGCAGCGCAACATCTACATCAATCATCAAGTTCAAGAAGTTCTGGGATATTCCCCAGCAGTGATTCAGGCATTTGAAGCAGGTTTTTTCGATCGCATCCTGCACCCTGACGATCTCGAAGGGCTGTTGCGCCACTATGCTCAATTCAAACAGTCACAACCGGGAACCGTCGATGAATATGAGTACCGGATGCGCGATGCCCAAGGGAATTGGCGCTGGTTTCTCAGCCGCGATACGGTCTTTCGCTACACACCTGACGGACAGGTTTGGCAGATTTTAGGAACGGCTCAAGACATTACAGAGCGCAAACGGGTCGAGGAGAACTTGTCTCACTCGGAGGAGCGCTATCGCTGTCTTGTCGAATGTATTCCCCAGTTGATCTGGACAGCAAACTCAGACGGGCACTTGCAAGATACAAATCACCGCTGGCTCGATTACACAGGGTTGACGCTGGAGCAAGCGCAGGGTGACGGTTGGTTAGAGAGTGTGCATCCTGACGATCGAGAGGCGCTTTTGCAGGTTTGGCACACCGCGCGGCAGCAAAAATCTTCTTACCAGGCTGAGTGCCGACTGCGATCGAGATCGGGAGACTATCGCTGGTTTTTGGTCAAAGCGATGCCTGTAAAAGACCAGCAAGGCAATGTCTCGAAATGGTATGGAACTTCGACCGATATTGATGATCATAAGCAACTGGCGCTCGAACGATTGCACGCTTTAGAGCTTGAACAAATCGCAAGGACAGAAGCTGAGAAAGCAAACTATGTCAAAGATGAACTCTTGATGCTGCTGTCTCATGAGCTTCGCACTCCGCTCAATCCAATTCTCGGCTGGTGTCGCCTGCTGCAAATGCGAGAATTTAGCTCAGCAGAAATCATGAACGCGATCGTCACGATCGAGCGAAATGCTCAGCGACAGCGACAGGTCGTAGAAGATTTGCTCGATGTGGCGAAGCTAATGCGGGGAAGTATTCACCTGAAATTAGGCTGGGTAAATGTTGCTGAGGTGATCGAGGCTGTCCTGTCGAATCTAACTGTGATGGCGGATGTAAAACAGATTGAGATTGATGCGGATCTTGATGCAAGTATTCAGCCGATTTTAGGCGATGCGGCTCGCTTACAGCAGATTGTATGGAGTCTGCTCTCGAATGCGATTAAATTTACGCCTGAAGGCGGTAGGATTAGCATTCATCTCAAATCAACTCAAACGGCTGTCGAGCTAAAAATTATCGATACAGGAGTTGGAATTGATCATGCGTTTCTACCGCATGTGTTTGATCTCTTTCGCCAATCGAATTCATCGACCAGTCGCCCGTATGATGGTTTAGGCTTGGGACTCACCTTAGTTCGTCATCTCGTCGAACTGCACGGGGGTACGATCGAGGTTGAAAGTACTGGATGCAATGAAGGTGCGACCTTTACGGTTTGCTTTCCATTTGTGCGAGCTTGAACGAAAGCAGCCAATCAGGCAGTCAATCTGTCCTTAAGAGATTTGCGATGAAATCCGCTGCTTCGATGGGGTTCCACCTGCGCGTCAATCGCTGCTCTCTGCTTGCTTCCGCATCGGCAAAGATCTAGCTGGAGATTGAGCCTGTCTGAATTGCTCAGTCCCCAGATTTCTGCTCTCGGCGATCGCTAAACAGCTAAGAATCGCTGAATCACTTCGTTACTTAGCTCGCTGGTTGAACCTGATGCCACAATCCCACCTTTCTGCATCGCATAGTACCAATCTGCTTGGCGCACAAAGTGTAAATGCTGTTCGACTAGCAAAACTGAAATTCCAGTTGTCTCAACAATGCGACGCACCGCAGCTTCGATTTCAAGAATAATCGATGGCTGAATTCCTTCGGTCGGTTCATCCAAAACGAGCAGACGAGGTTGCCCCATCAATGCTCGCGCGATCGCGAGTTGCTGCTGTTGTCCGCCACTGAGATCTCCACCCATGCGAGATAACATTGTTTTCAAGACAGGAAACAACTCAAAAATTTCATCCGGAACCTCAGTCGATCTCTTCTTAGGGGGCAATGCTTCGAGTCCAAGCAGTAAATTCTCTTTCACCGTGAGACGTGGAATAATTTCTCGACCTTGAGGAACATAGCCGATTCCCAGTCGGGCACGCTGATCGGGCGTTTTTGTCGTAATCAACTCGCCGCCTAGCTCGATCGAACCTCGACGCGGCTTGAGCAGTCCCATGACTGATTTGAGCAACGTCGTCTTCCCGACTCCATTGCGCCCGATGAGACAGACCATTTTGCCGGGATGTACTGTCATATCGACCTCCCGCAGAATATGACTCTCACCGTAGTACACATTCAAACCAGCTACCTGAAGCATCGGAACTGAGAGATCTGTCCCCATGGGTTCTAACGTTGTGTGGGTATAACTCATAGTAATTTATGCGGCGTGTTCTTCCTGCTGTCCAAGGTATACTTCAATCACTCGCGGATCGTTTTGCACTTGGTCCATTGAGCCTTCACACAAAACACTTCCTTGATGCAAAACAGTAACTTTGCGAGCAATCTGTCTGACGAATTCCATATCATGTTCAATCACGATGATCGAATGACTCTCAGCGAGTGCTAGCAATAGCTCTCCAACTTTCTCCGTTTCTTCATCGGTCAAGCCTGCCACAGGCTCATCGACTAAGAGCAAATCGGGAGATTGAGCGACAAGCATTCCAATCTCTAAGCGCTGCTTTTCCCCATGCGAGAGCAAATCGGATTTGATATCGGCTTTGAGATCTAGCCCGATCGTTTCGAGCAGTCCTGATACGGTTCGACGTTCAGCCGCTGGCGTTTTTCCAATGATCGCGCTCCAGATATCTTTGTCTCGCGCACAAGAAAGTTCTAGATTCTCACGCGGAGTCAGATTGAGATAGACTCTTGGCGTTTGAAACTTTCGTCCAACTCCCATGCGGGCAATTTGATGTTCTTTTAGTCCTTTTGTATTTTGTCCCTTAAAGTAAACGGTTCCGATCGTTGGCTGCACTTTGCCTGTGATCGTGTCTAAAAAGGTCGTTTTTCCGGCTCCATTCGGACCAATCACCACCCGTAATTCACCCGGTTCGAGGTCAAAATTCAGGGCATTGATCGCCTTAAACCCATCAAAACTAACCGTCAGATTCTCGATTTGCAAGATTTTCCCGCTCATATTGCACTTCCGGATCTTCTTCTAAACTTGGATAGGTCATAAGTTGGCGTTTGCCCAGGAGACGCGATCGCACAAAATTAAAGCCTTCGGTGCGAACCCAGCCAATTAATCCTCCCGGCAGAACAGTAACGACGGTCAGGAACAAGGCTCCTTGGAAAAAGTACCAGACCTGGGGAAACTGTTCACTCAGCACACTCTTGGCAAAGTTGACAACCAATGCTCCAAAAATCGCACCAACCAAACTTGCACGACCCCCGACTGCAACCCAGATCACCATCTCGATCGAGAAGGCAATATCCATCGATTTGGGTGAAATGATGCCAGATTGAACCGTGAACAACGCACCTGCAACCCCAGCCAATCCAGCAGAAATTGCAAACACCAACACCTTAAATGCAGTGGGGTCATAGCCAGAAAATCGCAGGCGCGGTTCGTCATCTCGCACGGCAACCAGCAATCGTCCTAGCCTTCCACTGGTTAGCCATCGACAGAGGGCATAAGCTGCAACGAGCAACCACACCGTCAACATATAAAACGTCCATTGCACGCCGACGGAACCCACAGCTTGCCCAAAGATTGTCGCTGTATCGGTTTTCAATCCGTTCGTCCCGTTGATCAGTTTTTGCTGACCATTGAAAAAATTGAAGAAAACGATCAGTGCCGCCTGCGTCAGGATCGAAAAATAAACGCCACGAATTCGATTACGGAAAACCAAATATCCCAGGACTGCTGCAACGATCACAGGCAACAATACGATCGCGAATACCGTAAAAGGCAACGAATAAAACGGCAACCAAAATGCTGGAAGCTCAGTCACCCCATAGAGATTAAAAAAGTCGGGAAGCTGTCCTTCTGGAATCTGCAACTGCAAATACATGGCTAAACTGTAGCCACCCAGCGCAAAAAACAGTCCATGCCCCAGGCTCAAAATGCCCGTATATCCCCAGATCAAGTCGATCCCTAACGCGACGATCGCCAATGCCAAAAATCGTCCGAGCAAATTCACCCGAAATGCCTGACCCAGCCCAACTAAAACGGGCGGAATCACAAAAATCAGTAAAAGCGCGATCGCAATGACCAGTCCCACTTCAAGCAAAAATGATTTCGTTTTCCACCAAGGAATTTCCCTTTTCACAACGCAATCCTCTGTTTAAGCATCCACCGTTCGACCTTTCTGCGGGAACAGCCCAGCAGGGCGAAACTGTAGAAACACAATAATTAATGCAAAGACCATCACCTTTGCCATGCTGATCGTTGAGAAGAACTTAAAGAATTCAGACAATGGCGGAAAGAAACTAAACGCATCGACTAACAAATTCGAGCCAATAATATAGTTCGCGGTTCCGATCGCGAGTGCGGCAATGATACTGCCGACCAATTTACCCACACCCCCGACAACTACCACCATGAAGGTATCGACGATGTAGTTCTGTCCCGTATTCGGTCCAACTGAACCGAGTAAGCTCACCGCACATCCCGCGACTCCAGCTAGTCCTGACCCGATCGCAAAAGCTAACGCATCGACTTTCTGAGTCGGAATTCCGAGGCAAGCACTCATACTGCGATTTTGTGTCACTGCTCGAATTCGCAAGCCCCACGAGGTTTTATTTAAGAACCAGTACACGCCAAAAATGCAGACGATCGTCAAGACAATAATAAAAATCCGAGCATAAGAAAATTGCGTTCCTGCGATCGACAGTCCGCCTCGTAACCACTGAGGAGCCGTCACATCGACGTTTTGCGCCCCAAACCAGGGTTTGGTCACGGCAAGTTTGTAAACCTGTCCAACAGAGCTCCCGACCGAAAGCGCGATGCCCGCCGAAACAGGGAGTAAAACCGCGATCGCCCAACCCCGAATCTGCTCAAAATTCAGACGTTTTGCCAGCAGCCACAGTCCCCCAAAGAAGAACAGACAGAAAATCGCGAGTCCAATCACAAACTGCCAGCTTACACTGCGCACCAACTGCTGCAAGATCAAGCTCACCCCCCAGGTTGCTAGCAATGTCTCAAGCGGTCGTCCATAGAGGTATCGAATCACCCCTCGCTCTAGCACAATGCCAAACAAAGCCGTCACAATAAACGCAGCAATCAACGCCACAAAGATATAGGCATCAAACCAAATCCCGCCCATCGGCTTCATGACATTTTGCACCACGAAAGTGGTATAAGCCCCCAGCATCATCAACTCACCATGCGCCATATTAATCACGCCCATGAGTCCAAAGACGATCGCCAACCCTAATGCTGCAAGCAACAACACCGATCCAATGCTCAATCCACTGAACAATCCATTCAAAAGTCCTGATAGCAAAATCTCCTCCAAGTCGGTATGACAGAAATGAGGAAGTAGGGAGTGGGGAGTGGGGAATCGTACAATTCTTTCCCTACTCCCTACTCCCTACCTCTGTGACATGAGACAGAGCCATCAATCCCTAAGTTGTCTTGAATCTACCGCCTTTCGCCGGATCAGACCAATCACACGAGTAACCCTTGGTTTCGGCAACAAACTGGTTCCAAGGCAATGGCTTCACCGCTTCCTTCCCTTCAGAAACGATCTTGAAGAGCGCATCGTCTCCCACTTCACCAATCCGAACATACTTCGACAGGTGATGGTTCGAGTTCATGGTTACTTTTCCTTCGGGTGCATCGAAGGTCTGACCGTAAGCTGCTGCTTTGACTTTATCGAGATCATCGGCTGTGCCTGCTTTCTCAACCGATTGCTTCCACAGGTAAACCATGATGTAAGCGGCTTCCATCGGATCGTTCACCACTCGATCGTTGCCATATTTTGTCTTGAACGCTTGGACAAATTTTTGGCTGGCTGGAGTATTCACCGTTTGGAAGTAGTTCCACGCGGCATAGTGACCCTTGAGGTATTCCACCCCGATCGCTTTGACTTCTTCTTCGGCGATACTGACCGACATCGAAGGATACTTGTCAGGAGTCAAGCCAGACGCTTGCAACTCTTTGAAGAATGCTACGTTGGTGTCGCCGTTCAAGCTGTTGTAAATCACGCCGCCATTGGGAAGGGCTTGCTTGATTTTGTCTACAACTGACTTGACTTCGGTGTTGCCGAGTGGAATGTAGTCTTCACCTTTGACGGTTCCGCCTTGAGCCGCAAGCTGTGCCTTGATGATCGTGTTTGCAGTTCTCGGGAACACATAGTCCGAACCAACTAGGAAGAATTCTTTGCCTTTATTTTTCAGCAACCATTCGACAGAAGGTTCAATCTGTTGGTTCGGAGCAGCACCCGTGTAGAACACGTTGTTCGAGCATTCTTGTCCTTCGTACTGGACGGGATACCACAGCAAATGTTTCTTCGATTCAAACACCGGTAAAACGGCTTTCCGGCTTGCTGAAGTCCAGCAGCCAAAGACAGTCGCGACCTTATCTTGATCGATCAATTTCTTCGCTTTCTCAGCAAATGTCGGCCAGTCAGAGTTGCCATCTTCTACGACTGCTTCAATCTGTTTGCCTAAGACACCGCCCGCTTTGTTGATCTCCTCGATCGCTAATTGTTCAGCATCGACAACACTCTTTTCAGAGATCGCCATCGTGCCCGAGAGCGAGTGCAAAATCCCCACCTTAATCGTGTTACCGGATGCAGTGGTATTTGCGGCAGGAGAAGCCGCGGGAGAAGCTCCTGAACCTGGACCTGTTGAGGCGGTTGGCGCACCGCATGATTTCAACAGAATGCTCCCCGCAAGAGTGGAGCCAAAAACAATAAATTCACGCCGTCCGAATGAGTTTGTCATAGTCCAAAGTAGTGACGTATTGAACCAAGCAAGAGCGATCGAACAA